>JAGWML010000062.1 GCA_028873155.1 Acidobacteriota bacterium | reverse complement strand
TCTGCTCGTCCTCGCAAGCAAGGTGCAACGCGGAGGCAAGCAGGTTACAGCGGAAGACGTGGAGCATGCACGCAGCCTTGGTGCGACGGATATTGAGATCCACGACGCGGTGCTGATTGCCGCTGCGTTCTGCATGTACAACCGATATGTGGATGGGTTGGCAACCGTGCAGCCGCGCGATGAGGCCATGTATAGGGAGCGCGGCAAGATGGTGGCACGCGACGGCTACCTGAGTGTAAGCAAAACGTATCTTCCGGCCGAGCCAGTGGAACGTTGAGGAGAGAACCATGGCACATATTGCCCTTCCCGAGGGCCTTCCTGGTATCAGCGGCGCATTCGCATTTCGTCCGGAGACAGCCAAGCCCATGCGCGAACTGGCTCACGTTCTGCTGCACGAGCCCAATAGCCTGGCGCCCGGTGAACGCGAGTTAATCGCAACCTATGTCTCCTCGCAAAACGATTGCTATTTTTGTCAGACCAGCCACGGCGCGGCCGCAGCGTGCCATCTCGGCGGAGAAGATGTAGTGCGCCGCGTGAAAGTCGATTTCGAAAGCGCACCCGTCTCACCGAAGCTGAAAGCGCTGCTGGCAATCGCGGGCAAGGTGCAACGCGACGGAAAGCTCGTGACGGGTGAAGACGTGGAACGGGCCCGGCACGAAGGCGCGTCTGACATGGAGATTCACGACACCGTGCTCATCGCTGCGGCCTTCTGCATGTACAACCGGTATGTTGACGGCCTGAATACATGGCAGCCGCGCGATGCCGGCATGTACGTCGAGATGGGCAAGCATCTTGCCGAGCATGGCTATCTGAAATCGTCGGTAAGATAACTCGATCGGCCCCGGAGAAACGGGACCAATTGAAATGTTAGTCTCCGGCGACAGCCGCGCCCGATAGGGTGGAGGATATGACTCAG
Source organism: Acidobacteriota bacterium (assembly GCA_028873155.1). Lineage (GTDB taxonomy): Bacteria > Acidobacteriota > Terriglobia > Terriglobales > Acidobacteriaceae > Telmatobacter. The sequence continues at coordinate 12,158 of JAGWML010000062.1, read as the reverse complement.
GAATCTATAGGCGTGCTGGTCGTGGAGGATTACCATGTGGCACGCCAGGGAGTTGTGGCACTGCTCGGCGCGACCTTCAAGGTTCAGGCAGCGATGACAGCGATCCGGCATGGCATTGTTCCATTCGAGTCCCTGAACAGACGAGTGCAGGACACCGAGTGCAACGGTGGGAGCATTTCTTTACGCGGCTTTGCTCGCGAAGATGACTTCAGGGTCTCTGGTTCAAGATGCGGCATCGTTTCAGCCATTTGTGTTCCCCGAGCTCCACACTGAGTTGTTCAATGGCATGGCCTCGGGCTCCGTGGCCTGGAAGACGGCCCAATCGATGGAAGCCTGCGCATGTGTGCGCACGATCGGTATTCTTGCCGGCTGCCGCATGAACGCGATGTAGAGAAGCGATCTTTTCGCGCATGTCCATCTTTTGGCTGATACGCCGATCTGTCGTTGCTTGCTAGGATTCCTATTTCCGGAGGCAACCTGCGCTAATTCCCCCGTGTCGCCCATGCACACGAAGCACAGGCTCAACAACAACATAGTGCTTCAGAAGAAATGCTTGCAGGAATGAACCGCGTCAGAACTCGCAAACTGCAGAGATAGTTGCGCGAACTACGGTTGCGGTCCACGAATCAAGTGTGAATCTCGTATTTTGCGGAATTCTGTTTAACGACGGGCAGCCATCTCCACCCAGGAGGCGGAGACGGCAAGAGGGGAATGCCCCAGGGACAGATACGTTTTGGGTTGCGGTTTCTTCTGAGATCAAGGTGACGAAATGATGCCACGATTTTCCTTTGTGTTGCTGCTTTCTCTCGCCGCTGCGGCGTACGGCCAGTCGAACTTTGCGCATCTTCATGGAATTGTCCGCGACCCGCAGGGTCGACCAATTGCCGGCGCATCCGTGACGATCAATTCGCAGACCACTGTTTTGAGCCGCAGGGGCAGCACGAATTCTCAAGGGCTCTACGAGGCTCCACTGATTCCCGCGGGGACGTACGCCGTGATCGCCTCCGCCCAGGGATTCGCGCCCGTGCAAGAGAAGATCACGCTTGAGGTAGACCAGAATATTGCCCTGGACTTCGACCTGCAGCTTGCATCTCTCTCGCAATCCGTATCCGTTCGCGCGGGATCGGCGGTGATGGACTCCACTAAGACCAGTGTCGGTGAGGTTATCGAGCCGCAAGACATTGCAAATCTTCCCCTCAACGGCCGCATGGTGCTCGATCTTGTCGCCACTGTGCCGGGCGCGCATCCCGGCTCCGGCGCACAGTCGGGAGACGCCACCCCACTCTACTGGCGGCCGGGACAGGACTCGGCGCTGAGCATCGGAGGTGCGCGCCCGAATGCAAACTTTTATCTGCTCGATGGCGCAATCAACACAGATCCAACCTTCTGGGCGCAGAACATCAGTCTCTCCCTCGATGCCATCCAGGAGTTCCGCGTGGATACTTCCACCTACTCTGCCAACGAAGGCGGCGCGGGCGGTGGCCAGGTAAATATTGTTACCCGCAGCGGAACGAGCACATTTCACGGCGCGCTGTATGACTACGTTCGCAACGGCGCTCTCGACGCCACCTCGTTCGAACAAATGGGCAGCAACAATTACCTGGTTCAGAACCAGTTCGGAGGCGCGGTGGGCGGCCCGCTCCCCCATCTTGGCAAGACGTATTTTTTCACCAACTATGAAGCGTATCGCCATGCGCAGGCAGATACGGCGATTGGGACCGTTCCAACGCTGGCAGAGATCAATGGTGATTTCAGCCAGAGCGGCGTCAACATCTACGATCCCACAACGTCAACCTCGAGCGGCTCGGGGGTTACGCGCAGCCAGTTCTCCGGCAATGCGATTCCGCAGAACCGAATCAGCTCAGTCGCGCAGCAATTCATGTTGCAATATCTGCCGCGTCCCAACATGGGCGCTGGCGGCGTGGACTCCAACAACTACATGGATGTGCGCAACGAGGAGCAGAACTGGAACCAGGGCTCGCTGCGGCTCGATCACTACCTTTCCAACGGCGATCTCATCTTTGCGCGCTATTCCGGCTCAAGCGAGACCGGATTCTCGCCGATCAATCTGCCGGGATTCGGCGTCTACAACGACAACCTCGCCCAGCAGGCGGTGGTGTCCTGGAACCATGTCCTTTCACCCTCGCTGCTGAACACCGCAACCATTGCGGCCTCGCGTCTCTCCATGTTTCTGCACTCTCAGAACAATGGCGTGAATAACATCGTCGGCCAGCTTGGAATTCAAGGGGTTGGATTCGGGGGGCAGGGCGCATGGGGCGCGCCGTGGTTCGCCTTACAGGGCTACTCCGGCTTTGGCGACTCCTTTGCGGCCACCCCTGTGCACGACTGGGACACAATCTATGACGGCCGCGACGCCTTCTTCTGGCAGCACGGGCGGCACGACTTCCAGTTCGGCGCCAGCTACATGCGCTATCTCTGGCCCATGTGGGGCTTCTTCCAGAATCGCGGCTTCTATCAGTTCACAAACGGCTACACCTCCAGGACCGCGTCCAACGACGGCACGGGATCGGCCCTTGCCAGCTTCCTTCTCGGTCTGCCTGTGGTGCGGCAGCGCCAAGCCGGCGTGCCGGCCATGGATCTGCGCGGATGGTTTGCCGACGGCTACGCGCAGGATGAGTGGCGCGCTACCGACAATATGACGATCACCTATGGATTGCGATACGAGTACGCGAGCCCGTTGTGGGACGCGCATTTCACAAACAGCAATCTTGATCTCTCCAGCGGAACCCCGGTTGCGTTCATTGGCGGCCAGGAGCAGTATCCCAATGGCCTGATGTATGCGAACCACACCGACTTTGCGCCGCGCGTGGGCGTCGCATACAACATCACCAGTCTCGGCGTAATTGTGCGCGGAGCCTACGGCATCTTCTTCACCCCGCCGGATTACAACTCCTGGTGCAACCAGCGCCACAATGTCCCCTACGTTTTCCCTGAGACGAATCAGGCAGACAACTACACGCCTTCCCCGGCGATCAGTGGATTCAATTTCAACCCCGCCATTCTCGGCAAGACGGTGGTCAGCTTTGCCTCATTCAGCCTGCGGCCCTCCCCCCAGTATGTGCAGCAGTGGAACGCAACCATCGAGAAATCGCTGAGCGCCAATACGACCCTGGAGGTTGGCTACCTCGGAGCCCGCGGCTTCCACCTGCAGCGCGCGCACCTCATCAACAATGCGCTGCCCGGTCCGGGGCCGGTGCAGCCGCGGCGTCCCTTCCAGCACATTAGCTTTGCGCCGGGTACAACCATTCCTTCGAGCATTAACGGTCTGTCCATTGCTGTCGCAAGCCTCACCTTTCCGGTCAGCGCCATCAACCTGCTGGAGACCTCCGCGCAGAGCTGGTATGACGCGGGCTATGTCAATCTACGCCGCCGCTACAACAACGGCTTCAGCATTCTTGCAAACGACACCTTCGCAAAAAATCTCACCAACGCGCCCGACTTCCGGTCGCCCATGTATGAGTCCACAATCCCACAGAACAATAATGACCTCGCCGCGGAAAAAGGCCCGGCGTGCGACATTCGGCAGCGGGTGGCGGCCAGCGTTGTCTACGCGCCGCGCCCATTCCTGCGTGACCGCCTGACGAGCGCCGTCACAAGGGACTGGCTCTTTGCCGGCATCTACCAGGGGGAGTCTGGGTATCCGTTCACGGTTTCGGTCTTTGGTGACACCGCCAACGCGGGTACGATTCTCGGCGAAAATCCCATCCGCGCGAATCTGACCGGACAGCCCATCTTTGGTCACGGAACAAAGAACGCCAGCAAGTGGATTAACCCTGCAGCATTCGCGGTGCCCGCGCCCTATACCTTCGGCGATACCGGACGCAACTCGGTATACGGCCCGGGAATGCAGACGCTGGACCTCTCGACACAGCGGAGCCTTCCCATGCCGCGCGAGACAAGCTTCATCGTGCGCGGCGATTTCTTTAACGCGCTGAACCACACGAATCTCGGCTCACCCAACCGCTTTGTGAACGAGCCCCAGTTCGGTTCCATCACGATGCCCATGTCCCCCGGTCGCGAGATTCAACTCAGCGCTCGGTTCCAGTTTTGAGGAGGCCGGTGAGGGCTTCGTTCTTGAGGATCTTGCCGCCTTCCTGGAGGACGTAGAGGCGGTTGGCGTCGAGGTCGTGGAGGGTGTCGACGGCGCCGGAAGGCCAGCGGATTTCTACGGTGTCGGCTTTTTTGGCGTCGGCGAGGCCGAAGTGAATGCGGAGATCACTGGCTGAGAAGTAGCCGTTGCAGGAGCGGACTTCTTCAATCTGGGTGAGGGGCGAGCCGGGTTTGGCGGTGAGGACGGGCGTGCCGGTCTGGGCGACGACCTTAATTTTGGCGCCGATGCCGGTGCGATTGGACTGGACGCCGACGAGTCGGATCTTGATCCAGTTGCGCTGGAGAGATTGATCGCAGCGCAGGAGCTGGGGTACGGCGTTGACGCAGTTGACGATGGCGTCGAGGTCGCCGTCGTTGTCGAAGTCGCCGATGGCGAAGCCGCGGGCCTTGGCGTCGGTGGTGATGCCGGGGCCGCCGATCATGCTGACATCTTCAAACTGGCCCTGGCGCAGGTTGCGGTAGAGGTACTTGCGCTCGGCGTAGGAGGCGTCGACCTGGGTGCCGTCGACCTCGGGGTAGACATGGCCGTTGGCGACGAGGATGTCGAGCCATCCGTCATTGTCGAAGTCGATGAAGCTGACGCCCCAGCCAAGGAGGCGGGTGTTGATGCCGAGGCCGGCCTGGTAGGTGCGGTCGTCGAACGAGCCGTCGCCGAGGTTCATATATAAGGAGTCGGTGTCTCCGGCGAAGTTGGTCTTGACGATGTCGGGTAGGCCGTCGCGGTTGTAGTCGCCGATGGAGACGCCCATGCCGGCCTGGGGCTTGCCGTCGGGGGAGTAGGCGACGCCGGCTTCGATGGCCTGATCCTTGAAGGTGCCGTCTTTCTGGTTGACGTAGTAGGTGGCCGAGGTGGAGTCGTTGGCGACGTAGATGTTGGGCCAGCCGGTGCCGTCGAGGTCGGCGGCGGCGCAACTGAGGGCGTAGGTGCCGAGCGTGCCCCAGAGACCGGCTTTCTCACTGACGTCCGTGAAGGTGCCGTCGCCGTTGTTGTGGTAGAGGAGGTTCTTGCCGCCTTCGAGTCCGGGCGGGCCGCAGGCGACGATGATGCCCTTGTAGGTGCAGTTGGCATCTTCAGGCAGCGGGGTGGTTTTCAGGTCGAGATCGATGTAGTTGCCGACGAAGAGATCGAGACGGCCGTCCTTGTCGTAGTCGAGGAAGGAGCAGCCGGAGTTCCAGCGAAGGCGGTCCTGGAGGAGGCCGGCTTCCTTGGTGACGTCAGAGAATGTACCGTTGCCGTTGTTGCGGAAGAGGGCGTTCTGGCCGTAGTAGCTGACGAAGAGGTCGTTCCAGCCGTCGTTGTTGTAGTCGCCGACGCAGCAGGCCTGTCCCCAGCCGGAGCGGGCGAGGCCGGCCTTGAGGGTGACATCGGTAAAGGTGCCGTCGCGATTGTTTTTGAAGAGATGGCAGACGGGCTCGTGGCCTTTGGGGAAGCCTTCGAGGCGCCAGCCGTTGACGAGGAAGATGTCGAGCCAGTCGTCGTGGTCGTAGTCGAAAAAGGCGGCGCCGCAGCCGGTGGTTTCAAGCAGATATTTATTGCGGTGCTCGCCGCCGAAGATCATCTCGACGTTGAGGCCGGCTTGTTTGGCCACGTCGACAAACTGGACGCCGAGGGGCGTGCCGGTGACGGGCGAGGGCGCGCCTTTGGGCGCGGGGCGGGCTTGGGCCTCATAGGACTGGCGGGCGCTGCCCTTGGGTTTGGCCTGCTGGGTCTGACCGAAGAGCGGGCGGGCGAGGCTGAGCACATCTTCAAGTGATAAGACGAGCGCGGTTCGCGAGAGGGACTGGATGAAGCGGCGGCGGCTCAACGGCAAAACTGCAATCTCCTTGCGGCGCGCCGCGTCGGGCTGCGGCTGTGCCTTTTGAAGCGAGTATAGATGCTGCAAGAAGCGGTGGTCCGCCGGATCAGGCATTCCATCCGAAGTTCGAGATTAGCAACTCAAACTTCTTCTCGTGGTGCGTGCTTTTCATGGGCACTCGTTCCACGGCGAACCCATGATCCGCGGCCATTTCGATTACCTCTGGGCAATCGTCATACGTCATGAGAACAAGGCCGCTGGCGCCGCTGAGTAAGGCAAAGAGGGCTTGATGGTCCAATTCATTATGCTTATAAAGTCTGCGTCCTGCCCGCTTGCCGTTCCCTGCCGTGTAAGGTGGATCGATAAAGAAGGCAACATCTGTCTGATTGACATAGCGCCTAATAAGCTGGAACGCATCGCCTTCCTCAAAGGTGACTGAAGAGCCGAGGCACGCGAGGGACCGAAGTCTCTTGACGAGAGTCTCTGGGTACCAGCGCGAGGCCACGCCATTTCCGTTTTCGCCGACTTTCATCAAGCTTGCGCCGGGGGCGAGAATGCCTCCCCGGAAAGTCCTGTTTTTGAGAAGTACTTGGAATGCGCGATCGACTTCGGATGCTGGAGATCTGCTGAGTTCCTTCAGCACGCTGGTTCGAGATATCGGGAAGGCGCGGATTCTGCGACAAAGCGACTCGTTTTCTGGCCCGAAGATGCATTTCCAGACAGCAGAAACTTCGGGATCGATCTCTCCTAATACGATACGCTCAACGATGTCTTCGCTGAGAAGGCCTAGCGGTACGCTGCCGCCTCCGGCGAATGGATCAATCAGAATAGAGAATTTCCTTTGGCCTCTGCGGAGCCAAGATGAAATCGTTGGCACGAGCCACGTTTTCCCTCCTGGATATCTGAATGGGGAGAGCTGCCGCACAGACGCGACGTTTACAATTCCTGCAACGACTTGAACTTCTCTCGTGTTCGATACAAAGGTGGCCATGGCTCTTTTGCAAATCGGCGAAGTCTTCGGTCATGATACCGCGCTTGCGGCATCGCGACACAAACAGAATTTGCACCACTGTCCTTTTCGGGAAAACGAATGCGCAAAGGGCAATAAGAGGAATCCGCTTGGTATTTGCTCTCTCACAGATGGGTCCACTGGCACAGTGGTTTGCCCAGTGCGCTTTCTGGAGAACCAGACTATGTTTCGCGACGCTGCCAGGATTGCATTCGGCCAGGGGGCAGAGTGCGTAGCAGTTCCAGAGGTCCGAGTTCTGGAGGTTCTGCGGGACGGGAGACGCAAGAAGATTGGGAAAGTGGATTATCTGCTTGCGAAGATTCTGGACGGCGAAGCGGTAGACTTTGCTGCACTAGAAGTTCAGGCCGTCTATATCTCTGGCGAGTCCATCCGCCCCGCCTTTGAACACTATCTTGCGACAGGACAGTTGAGCGATGCGAGCAGGCGCCGGCCGGATTTTCGATCTTCAGCCCAGAAGCGCCTGATGCCACAATTGGCGCTTAAAGTTCCCATCTTTCGACGTTGGGGCAAGAGATTTTTTGTCGCAACCGACAGTACGTTCTTTGCAGAACTCCCACAGATGCGCCCGCAAACCTCCGGCAATGCGGAGGTAACTTGGCTGGCGTATAGATTTGAGAGACAACTCCATGGAGGGTACCTGATGCAGCCTCCTCAAGTGGTTCACTCCCTTTGGGATGATGTTGAAACTGCCCTCCGGGAAGGAAAGGCACCGGAGAAATCTGAGTTGCTTGCCCAATTGACTGCGACCGCTAGAACTCTTCGACGATTTACAACTTGAGTGCTTTCCCAACTGCGGCCCAACGGCGCGTTGGACGACAGACCGGAGAAAGAGATGAACGGCGCTGAAAGCTGGAGAGAGACTACTGGTCAGGCGTGACGGCCAAGGGGGAGGCAGTACTGATGTAAGTCCTGTGTTCTGTCAGGGGTAGTGGTAAGCGGCCACAAAAGTACCACTGTAGTTACAACGGAACGGTTACGCTGGGAGGATGTAATTCACAGGGGATCGGTGGTTCAATACTTGACATGAGCAGCGCAGGTCGGTGCACTGCGTGCCGGAAGGAAGAACAGACGGCGATGAGAGATCTGAACTATTACGAGTTCCTGCAGATCAGCCCCCACGCGGATCACGACACGATTCACCGCGTGTACCGATTCCTGGCAGCGCGGTACCATCCGGACAATCCGACGTCCGGCGATGTGGACAAGTTCAACCAGTTGAAGGCAGCGTACGATGTGCTGTCGAGTCCGGAGCGGCGTGCGGAGTATGACGCGACGCGGGAGCATGGGACGATGCAGCCGGTGCCGATGTCGACGTCGATCGACTTTATGGACAACCTGGACGGAGAGCTGAACCGGCGGCTGGGCCTGCTGGCGGTTCTCTATTACCGGCGCCGGGGGAACCCGTACGCGCCGGAGGTGGCGCTGGCCGAGGTTGAGGCTCAGATGGGCTTCCCGCGTGACTACCTGGACTTTACGACCTGGTATCTGGAAAAGAAGGGCTACATCACGAAGGCCGACAACTCGGACTTTACGCTGACGGTGGCGGGTGTGGATTTTGTGGAGTCGCAGAGAGCGAATCTGCCCATCCTGAACAAGCTGCTGACCAGCGGCGTGGAGACGGTGGAGGTGAGTGCGGCAGCTGAGGCTGCACTTGCGGCGGCGGATAGCCATGCAATCGAGACGGAAGCCGCGCAGAGCGCGAGATTGAACAAGCGGGCCGAACGGCGCAACAACAGAAAGGAACGCCGGCTGGGCCTGCCCGATTCGCGAACGAACAAGGTGGAGCGCCGCTTCAACGCCGCGGAACGCCGGAGGGCGGTGGAAACGCAGCCAGAGGATGCGTTCCATGTGGGCCTGACAAGCGAGCTGCATGCGGCGGCGGCAGTCGCAGCCTGAGGCCATGGCTTCGATTTGAAAGACTCTTTGCCGATTGGAGAAGGCGGTTGTTGCGGGGATCGCAGCAGCCGTTTTTCTTTTGCAGGCGATGATGAATCTGGCGGAAAAAGGCCAGCAGTGGAAGTCGTGATTTACACTTCTTGAAAAACAGACGGCTCCGGCTGGATGCAATCAGCAGTACGCATGGAGCTGCGAACCCTGGAGGGAGCCGGTATCCCATGCGTTGTTCTTCCCTTTTGCCTACAGCTTGTATTGCCCTTGCCGCTTTGACCGCTTCGCGCACCGCCACCGGGCAGACGATCCCGCTGACGGTAGAAAAAATCTATGCGAATGGGCCGCTGATCGGTGAGCCACCGAAGGATCTGCAATGGTCGCCGGATGGCAGCCATCTGACCTACATGGACAGCGGCGAGCTGATTGACCTCGATCCGGGTACGGGTAAGTCGCATGTGCTCATCAGCCGCGCCAAGCTGGCGCCGCTGCTGGGTGCGCCATCCGGCGACGAGCGGGACAAGGACCATCGCGCGCGCTATGGCGAGGCGTCGTATATCTGGGCGCCGGACTCGCGGCATCTGCTGTTTGATGCGAGCGGCAGACTATGGCTCTTTGACCTGAGCACGAGCATCGGCCTGCAGATTGGATTTACGGGAGCGGGGTCGGGCGACGATCCGAAGTTTTCGCCGGACGGATCGAGCGTTTCGTACATCCGAAACCATTCTCTGGCGGTGCTGCATCTGCGCGAGCCGGGAACGCCGACGACGGTGGTGGCGCCCTCGCCGGATGCAACGATTTTGAACGGCGAAGTGGACTGGGTGTATGAAGAAGAGCTGGCCGTCCGCACGAACTACCACTGGGCACCGGACTCAAAGGGACTGGCGTTCCTGCAGATGAATGAGTCGGAAGTGCCGGTGTATCCGCTGACCGACTGGATTCCGATGCATGCGCGGGTGGTGGGTCAGCGGTATCCGCAGCCGGCAGACGCAAACCCGACGGTGCGGGTGGGCGCGGTGATGGCCGATGGCGGGCGGATCTTCTGGGTGAAGCTGCCGATGGCGGACGGGCAGGACTACATTCCGCGTTTTGGCTGGCTGGACAGGAAGACTCTGTGGATCGAGACGCTGACGCGAGACCAGAAGCATCGCGCGATCTACTTTGCCGACCTGGCTGAGGGCACCACGCGGAAGATGCTGGAGATCAAGGACGAGAAGTTTCTTGAGGACGAGTACGACGTGACCGCGGCGAATGGGTCGATTGTGCTGATGAACTGGAGCGACGGACATACGCACATCTACCTCTACAAGTACGACCAGGGGCACCCGCTGGGCGGCGACGCGACGCTGGAGCGGCAACTGACGAAGGGCGACTTTGATGTGGCCAAGATTGAGCGCGTGGAGCTGGGGAGCAAAGCGGTGGACTACGCATCGAATGAAGGCAATCCGCTGGAGCAGCAGGTGTGGGAGGTGAACTTCAACGGCGAGCGCAGACAGGTGACGAAGGCCCCGGGTTTCCATGAGGCGACGTTTGCGCCGCATGGCGACGGCTTTGTGGACAGGGCATCGACGCGGATGACGGCGCCGCTACTGAGCCTGTGCGGAACGGCGGAGGGATGCCACGTCTTCTGGGAGACGCGGGCGCTGGAGCCGTATGGGCTGCGGCCGCCGGAGCCGCTGGAAGTGAAGGCGCAGGATGGGACGACGCTGTATGCCACGCTGCTGTTGCCGGCGGGCGCGACGACGGCGGCGAGTGTGCCGCTGATCGTGAATCCCTATGGCGGGCCGGGACCGCAGGAGGTGGCGAACAGGTGGGCCGACGCGCTGTTGTTTGACGAGCTGCTGGCGGAGCATGGCTTTGCCGTGCTGCATGCGGATAATCGCGGGACGGGAATGCGCGGGCGCGAGTTTGCGCAGGCGGCGTATCACAACTTTGGGCCGGTGCAGCTGGAGGATCAACTGACGGTGGTGGATGCGGCGCTGGCCAAGTATCCGCAACTGGATGCGAAGCGGCTGGGCTGGTGGGGCTGGAGCTGGGGCGGCACGTTCACGCTGTATGCGATGACGCACTCAGACCGCTTCCGCGCGGGTGTGTCTGTGGCGCCGGTGACGGACTGGCGCGACTACGACTCGATCTATACGGAGCGGTATATGAGCCTGCCTGCGGAGTTTCCGGAGGGGTATCGGGACATGTCCGTGGTGAACTCGGCGGCGAAGCTGCACGGGCGGCTGCTGCTGGTGCACGGGACAGGCGATGACAATGTGCACATGGAGAACTCAATCCAGTTCATCCAGGCGCTGATTGAGGCCGAGAAGCCGTACGATCTGCAGCTCTATCCGCGGAAGACGCACTCGATTGCGGGACCGGATGTGCGGACGCATCTGTACAACCGGATTCTGGCGCAGTTTGAGACGTACCTGATGCCGCCGGTGCAGTGAGGGAGCAGATCGCGGGCTGATGGGAGCCGTCTGCAGAAGATTTGCGTTACCGGCGATAGACTGGTTGGGGTTCGAGGTATCCCAGGTGCCCAACGGCTAGGCACCTGGGGCAACCACTGCTGTGGTAGATTTGCCTCGCGGCACCCGGGCCACCCACTGATAGTGGAGTGGCATGGTGAGCCATGTAGTTCCCGATCAGTGACTGCGTTTTGTTCCGGGAAGGCCGCCCTGAGTCTCCGGCTTCCAAGACGGTCCCTCGAACTTGGTTCGGGCTTTGTAGTCATTAATGGCTGCTCTTCGCGCTGCTTCGATTCTGTCGTGCTTTCTTTTCGCCTTCTCACTCGGAGTCTTTTTGGCCGGCAATTTCGGGGCAGTCGCTCCTTTATTGCGCTTTGAGGTTTCTTCCGTCTCGATCAATCGGATTTTGGGAGATGTCGTTAGCGCCTCTTCAACCGTCTTCGTATTGAGTTCGATACTGGCTCGCGTACCAAATCTGTACATGCGCCTTTTGTGTGATGTTGTAGCGTTCCGAGCCGCCTCTCTTCGTGCCATCAGCGAGTTTCCCTCCAAGATCAATTTTGTGAACCAAGAAGTGAATCCTGAGGTTGCCCTCAGAATGCGTATCCCTTAAGCCGTCAGTTCGAAAGATTACCTCATTCGTCGTAGTCGTGGTGGCGGTGAGAATGTGGAAATCGGTTTGATCGATTCCCAACAACCGGCATTTCCACCGCCTGCTTCGGTTGCCGCATTCATCACGCGGCAACCAGTGAACCTTGGCTTTGGCAGGTGGCCCGGGTGCCACACCGAGCGTTCTACCGCGACCATGGCTGCCCCAGGTGCCTCGCCTTCGGGCACCTGGGAAGAGCACGACACTCA
>JAGWML010000061.1 GCA_028873155.1 Acidobacteriota bacterium | reverse complement strand
GCCTGTCTGCCTTGCAGCGCAGCCCAAACCGCGTTTGGCGTGTCTTTGAGTTTTCCGCACCGCCGGCGCCGTAGCCCCCGCCACCAGCGAATCCGCGCACCCGTAACACAAGAACCGCCGCTTGTAGAACCACACCAGCCCCTTGGCAAAGTTTGTTCTCGCCGCGCAACACCACTCCGAGTGCGTTCCAGCACCCGCGTATGCTAGTGACACCGGCATCTACAAGCCCGCAGCCCCGCCGCATCCTGCACGGCAAAGCGAGAGTGAACCAGCATGGTGAAGCACATCACCGCCGCGTCCAAAGCTCGACTCGACGGCCTTTATCTGTTCGGCCTCGGCGCCCTCGTCTTCCTTCTCTTTGGCGTGACTCTCGCTCGCATTTCCGCTGCATCGATGATCGATTTCAAAATTCTCTATTACTACGCCCGTGCTTTCCTCGATCACGGCGATCCCTACAGTATCACCGATCCACGTCACAACCTTGTTCTCGCCGCCGATTCCCTTTTCGGCCACGCCGCGCGCGATCAACCGGAGATTTGCCGGTACATCTACCCGCCGCCGACCTTCGCGATCACAATCCCCTTTGCCCTGTTTTCCTTCCCTGTGGCCGCGATACTCTGGACGATCTTGGTTGGCGGAAGCCTCTGCCTTGCCTCCTATCTCCTCTGGAACTACTCCGCTGTATGGTCACCAGTGCTCGCCGGAGCAATCATCGGCTTTCTCCTCGGCAACAGCGAGTTGCCCCTCATGATCGGCAATGCCGCCGCCGTCGCCATCGCGTGTGCTGTGCTCGCCTCGCTTTGCTTTCTTACCGGCCGTCGCACCAACCTTGGCGTCCTTTTGCTCGCCATCGGCCTGATCCTCAAGCCCCATGACACTGCTCTCGTCTGGCTCTTCTTCCTTCTCGCCGGCGGGCCTTTTCGCAGATTCGCATGGCAAACACTCGGCGTGCTCGCCGTCTTAAGTCTTCCTTTTCTCCTCTGGACGACTGCCATCGCACCGCGTTGGCCGCACGAGTTCCTGGCAAACATGACCTTCCTCACCGCGCAGGGAGGCCTCAATGATCCCAGTCCCACATCGAGCGGCGGCCACGGTATCGGCATGATGGTCAATCTTCAAACCGCGATCAGCGACATTTGGAGCGATCCCCATGTCTACAACGCCGTCACCTACCTGATCTGCGGAATCCTGTTTCTTCTCTGGTGTCTCCGCACCATCCGAACCTCCCTTTCGGTCGAACGGGCCTGGATCGGTCTCGCCGTTATCGCATCTCTTACCCTGCTCCCGGTCTATCACCGTCAGAGTGACGCGCTGTTGCTTCTGCTCTCCATCCCCGCCTGCCTCATCCTCTTCCGTCGCGGCGACTCGGCCGGAAAATGGGCGCTCATCCTCACCGCTTCATCCGTCTTCTTCACCGGAGAGCTGTCGTGGGTCGTCCTCCTGGGAGTCATTCGACACCTACGCCTTCCCGCCTCGCCCACCTATGAGCGGGCCATCGTCGACATACAAGTCTTTCCCATTCCTGTCGTCCTGCTCTCTACCGCCATCTTTTACCTGTGGGTGTACTACCGGTGGCAAACACCTTCTCCAGAGGTATCCCGCACCGCTCACTCCCCCTTCGCTGTCGCCACCGCCACCAGCGAGTCCGCGCAGCCGTAGTACAAGAACCACTGCTTGTGGAACCACACCAGCCCCTCGGCAAAAGTAGTTCCCGCCGCGTACTGGCCCGTCTTCTCATACGGAAGCTCCGGCTTCAGCACTGGCTGGTCGGTCTGCTGCACAAGCAGCGCGGGATTCTTCGCATCGAACAGCGTCTCGCCCGCCGCGTACGCGCCCGGCCCCAGTTGTGGGTCCCCGCCTGTTCCTGCATTCTTGCCGTTGTACAGCATCAGAATTCCCGCATCCGTCAACACGGGCGGGGGCCCCGTCTCAGGAAACGAGCTGTCAAAGTGCCCCGCGCGCGGCCGCAGCAGCTCCACCGGCTCGCCGCGCTCGTCCTCCGCCGGATCCCAGTGAATCAGGTCCATCGAAGTCGCCAGGTGAATCGCGCCCTCGCCCCAGTACATCCAGTAGAGCCCGCCGATCTTGGCCGCAATCAGCCGCCCGTTCATTCGCTGCGTGACAATCCCCGCCGACTTGTACTGCAGGTGCGCATACTTGCCGCCCTTCGCTGTCAAAACGCCGGCCCGTACTTCGTCCAGTGCAGCAGGTCCCGCGAGGTCGCAATCCCAACCGAGTACGTCTTGCGATTCCACTGCGTGTACGTCAGCACATACATCCCATCCGGCGACTCCACAATGCGCGGGTCCTCCACGCCGCCCGGCCATTCACGCGCCTTCTGGTCATCCTCCGCCGGATAAAACACCGGCTCGCCCTTCCGCGTGAAGTGAAGCCCGTCCTTGCTCTCCGCCAGCCCCAGCCGTGAGGTGTGCCCCCCAATCGCCATCGCGCCCGTGCTGTCTTCCGCGCGATACAGCACGTAGACCTTGCCGCCACGCACCACCGCCGCCGGGTTGAAGGTATGCAACGCCTCCCACTGAATCGGCTTCTTCGCAATCGGGTCCATGAACGTGGACTCCGGTTTCGGCGTCACCACTGGATTTCCCTCCGCAGGACGCGTCCACGGCCCAATCACCCACGAAGAGTTCGTCTGCCCGTAGCCCATCACGGCACTCACCAGCGCCACACAAGCAATCCACTTCACCATCGTCTTCACTCCGCCCATCCCCCAGCTACGGATTGATTTCTGCTTCGTAAAAGCTCAGTGCGGCGTCGCCCTGCTCCAGCAGCCGCACGCGCCGCAAGACGCCGTAGCCATCTCCAAGATGCTGCTTCCGCCGATGCTCGGCAATCACCACCGCACCCTCGGCGAGCAGACTTGCCGCCCCGCCGCCCAGCGCGCCGAGCGCACGCTCATACTCCGTGTCCTCGTCATACGGCGGATCGAGAAAGACCACGTCGAACCGTGCCGCGCCTTGCGCCCGCTTCAGCCACGCCGCCACGCTCGCCGCTTCCACGCGAAGGCTCTCCTTCACGCCAAGCCGCGCCACATTCTCGTGCAGCGCCTTCAGCGCCGCAGGCGCCCGCTCCACACACACCACACGCGCCGCGCCCCGGCTCAGCGCCTCCAGCCCGACAGCGCCCGAACCCGCATATAAATCGAGGAATGCGCACCCTTCCATCCGCGCAGCCAGCACGTTGAACAGAGTCTCGCGCAGGCGGTCGCTCGTAGGCCGCGTCGCCATCCCCGCCGGCGCGGTCAACACCCGCGACCGGAACCGTCCCGCAATGATGCGCATCGCGAATCAGAATAAATGACGCGTGCCCGGTTACCCCGACCCTCTACAATGGCCCTATGCGAGGCTGGACACTCCCGATGGGCCGCTGGATGGGCGTTGAACTCCGCATCCACGCCTTCTTTCCGCTGCTCGCCGCAGTCTGCCTGCTGCTCAGCGGCGGCAGCGGTGTTCTGCGCGGTCTCGGTCTGTTCCTCGTCCTCGTTCTCGCCGTTGTCGTTCGCGAAGCCGCGCGCCTCATCACGGCCGCTTGGCTTGGGCTGCGCCTGCGCGCCGTGTTGTTGCTTCCCATCGGCGGCCTCTTTGCCTACGCCAACCCTGAGAGCCAGGAAGGCTCCAATCAGGGCGTAGGTCAGTTTGCTCTCGCCTTTGCCGGGCCGCTGGCCAATGCATTCACCGCGGCCGCTCTCGCCATTGCGCTGCTCGGCGCCGCAGGCCCGGACCTGCGCCTCCTTGAGCAGCCGTGGATCAGCGCCGCCTGGCTGCTGCGCTCGCTCATCTGGATGCAACTCGCGCTCGCCGTCCTTCATCTGCTGCCCGCCTATCCGCTCGACGGCGGCCGCCTGCTGCGCGGCAGCTTTGCCCGCGCCCACGGCCTCGCGCCTGCCGGCCGCGCCGCCAGCGGCGTCGGCCAGTTGCTCGCCCTCGCCGCCATGATCGGCGGCATGCTGCTGCAGAGTCCCTGGCTCATCATCGCCGGCTTCTTCATCATGGTCGGCGCGCAGATTGAAGATCAGGGCGTCTTCTTCCAGTCCGTCGTCGACACCGTTCACATGCGCGAGGTCATGCTCACCGACTTCGCCACGCTCTCGCCCTCTGACACGCTCGCAGATGCGCTCACCCGCTGTGTCCACTCCCTGCAGGATGACTTCCCGGTCGTACGCGGACCCGAGTTGGTCGGCATCGTCTCCCGCCAGCGCATCGTGGACGCGCTGCGCAACGACGGCAACGGCTACATCCAGTCTGTAATGTCGCGCGCCTTCCAGGTTGCCCGCCCTGAGGACACGCTCGGTGCCACCATCCGGCGGCTCGGTGCGGGCCACGGCCTCACCCTGATTCCTGTCACAGAGAGCGGCCGCGTCGTCGGCATCGTCAGCGTGCAGAACCTGATGAGCTCCATGACGCTCCTCGCCGAGCAGCGCCGCATTGAGCGCGAATTGGATGGCGATTAGCCTGCCATGTCCGGCGATCCTGAATCTCCGCTCGCACCCGCGCTCTACCTCGTCGCCACGCCCATCGGCAACCTCGGCGACATCACTCTCCGCGCGCTCGACGTCCTGCGCCGCGCCGCGCGCATCGCCTGCGAAGATACGCGCCAGACACAGAAGCTCCTCAACCACTACGGCATCACGACGCCCACCGTCAGTTGCCACGAGCACAACGAGCGCGGGCGCGCAGCCGAGCTGATCGCCGAGATCCAGCGCGGCAACGCCATCGCCGTCGTCTCTGACGCAGGCATGCCCGGCATCAGCGACCCCGGCACGCTGCTCGCCGCAGAGGCCATCGCCGCAGGCATCCCCGTCATCCCCATTCCCGGCGCCAACGCCGCCCTCACCGCGCTCGTCGCCTCCGGCCTGCCCACAGCGGAGTTCGCATTCCTCGGCTTCCTGCCGGAGAAATCCGGCGCCCGCCGCACTCGCCTCGAAGATCTCGCTGCCGCGCCGCGCGAGCACGCGCAGACGCTCATCTTCTATGAAGCCCCGCACCGCATCGCCGACACGCTCGCCGACATAGAATCCGTATGGGGCCCGAACCTGCGCATCGTCGCCGCGCGCGAACTCACCAAGCTCCATGAAGAATTTCTCCGCGGCACGGTCGTCGAGGTCCGACGCACTCTTGCAGACCGCGACCGCATCCGTGGCGAATTTGTCCTGCTCGTCGAAGCACCCACGCACATCGAAAATGCGGGTGCCCCAGGTCCGGAGTCTCCGACCTGGGAGTCGATCACCGCGCGCATCGCCCGCCTGCAGGCCGACTCTGGTCTCGATGAAAAGGAAGCCCTCAAGCGCCTTGCCCGCGAGACTGGCCAGTCCAAGAGCGAGCTCTATCGCGAACTCCAGCGCGAGCGCGCGAAGCGCAAGTAGCAGCCACCGTTGCCGGTGAATTCACGGCAGATTGGTTACGAGCGAGTTGCCGCTGTTTTCCGCCACGACGTGTATGCGGTCCTTACCCGCCAGCTCGGCCACACGCGACAGGTCGCTGTCATAGGCCAGCAGATAGCAGCGCGCGCCACTCGTCCACATCCGCTGGAACTCCGCGTCGCCGATAAAGACCTTTGGTGCGTCTGGCGCGTACGAGCCATATTCGAGGTTATCCTTGCGGCCATTCCACAGCAGCGCGGTCCGGTTCGTGTAAAAGAAGACCGACGAAAACGCGTAGTACGCGTCTGCCTCAATCAACTGCCCGGGCGGGCTCTGCACCAGGCGCTGCGCGAGCGGATAGGAGCCCAGATAGTCGTCAAACCGAATCAGCGCCAGCCGCGCTGCCTGAAAAAACACGACCATCGACACCGTGACGACAGCGACCACGCCCGTTACGCTGCGCCGCGCGGCCTGCATGCCGATGGCGCAGAACAGAAACGCCGCAACAGCGATGGCGAGCGGAACCTTGAGGTAGGCGAAGGAAGTAAGCGTCAGGTCGCCCATGTGCCCGAGTGACAGCGTGTACATCTCAGGATGCTGCACCAACGCCTGCGCGATGTTGCCCGGCGCCGGCATGCGCGCGACAAGCACGAGCAATGCTCCCAGGCCCAGAGCCAGGGCCGCCGCGAGAGCCATCAGAACACGGCTGCCACCCTTGAAGAACTTCTCCTCCGCAATGGACGAGCCGATAAGCAGCGCCATCGCCGGATAAATCGGCATGGAGTAGTACTCCTGCGTCGTCGAGAAGGTGAAGAAGAGCATCACCGCGCCAATCCAGCAAAGCGCCATCAGCCGCACGCGGCCCGCGCGCGACTCCGTCGAGTAGCTCAACCGCGCCGTGCCGGGTAGGTACGCCGACCACGGAAACAGCCACACGAGGTTCAGCGCCCAGAACAGCGCGCGCGGCACCGTGTTGTAGTCCCGCGGGTAGCGCAGGTTGAGAAAGCGCAGAATGTGCTCGTTGAAAAAGTAGAACCAGAAGAAGCCGCGATACTCGCCCGGCCCGCTGTGCATGGAAAACGCAACCAGCGGCGGGTTGCGCAGCATCGCCAGCCAGTGCCACGGCGCTGCAATCACAAGCGCGCACAGCATGACGCGGACGAGCGCCAGCCGACGCCACGTGCTCCACTGGAAGAGTTGCCGCGTCACCGCCAGATACGCGCCAATCGCTAGAACCGGAAAGACAACCGCAATCAGGCCTTTGAGCAGTAGACCGCAACCCAGCGATGCGCCGAGCAGTGCGATCCACATGCCACGGCGCGGTTCGTCGGGCTCCAGCACGCGCATCGCTGCCCAGATTGCCACAGTGATAGTAAGCGTCAGCGTGGCGTCGGGAATCAGAATCCGGGTGAAGAGATAGAGGCCCGCACTGGTGGCCAGACAAAGGCCCGCGTACACGCCTGCTCGCTCGCCCATCGCCCACCTTCCGAAGCGATACGTCACCCAGCAGAGCAGCACCGCGGCCCGCGCCAGCGGCAGGCGCGCGGCCCAGTCATGCACGCCCAGCACGCGATAGGACGCTGCCATCATCCAGTAGATCAGCGGAGATTTTTCAAGATAGGCAACGCCATCCAGCCGTGCTGTCACCCAGTCACCGCTGGTCAGCATAGTTCGCGCAATCTGCGCCTGCACGGCATCCACATCATCCATCAGCCGCGGCGGGCTCAGGATATTGGCGCAGAATACGAGGCAGCCTGACAGGGCAACGAGAGCGCCGCCAGATACTCTTCCGGATCGGCGGCCGTCATCGGCGTCGTTGCCGGCGCTTCCACCTTCCACCGCCGCATCCAAAGCATCAGGGTCAGCAAACCCCATAGATGGTACCCCCAGTTGGCCTTGCGTTCTAGGTGCTCATTCAGCAGGCACTTCAGCACAGGCCAGTGAAACAGGCCGGACTCCCCCACCGCACTCTCGTGCAGCGTATCCAGCAGTAGCGGGCGCAGCACGCCGCGCAGCCAGTCATGCACCGGAATATCGAAGCCGGTCTTGGGCCGGCGCAGGATTGCAGCCGGCAGCGTATTCTGCATAAGGCGCCGCAGAACCACCTTCGTCTCCCGCCCGGAGATCTTGAACCGGGCTGGCAGCCGCGCGGAGAACTCGACAATCCTCTCATCCAGAAACGGCGGGCGCACCTCCACGGCATGCGCCATGCTCATGCGGTCCACCTTGTAGAGCAGTCCGTCTGGTAACGAATAGCGCTGGTCAAAATCCAGATACCGCTCGAAGCCGCGCCCCGGTGCCATCTGACTCACCACATGCCACATGGGGGCGGCATTCGCGTAGGCAAACAGGCCGCGCTTCTCTTGTTCGCTGAACGTGCCGTTCCAGAACACGTGGGCTACGTCCGGCGACAGCAGAGACCCCTGCAAGAACCGCTGGAGCTTATAGTCAAACCCAATCTTTTCGTCGGATGCGGGCAGACGGCGAGCCGCTTTGAGCGCCGTCGCGCGCAACCGCCGCGGCAGCATGGAAAAGCCCCGGTTGTAGCGGTCCGCCTGGTAGGTCAGGTAGCCGCCGAAAAGTTCATCGGCGCCTTCGCCGCTGAGCGCCACCGTCACATCCCGCCGGCTCATCGCCGCCAGGTACCAGACCGGCACAGCCCCCGCGTCGGCGCTGGGCTCGTCGGAGTAATACGGCATCTCGCCGATCACGTCCGCAAGGTTGGAGTCTTCATTCAAGTCCAGCTCGGTATGATCGGTTCCAAAGTGACGGCTGACGGACCGAATGTATTGACCCTCATCGAACGACCGGCCCCGGAACGTGATGGAAAACGTCTTGAGCTTGCCTGGGTAAACCTGCGAAGCGTAGTGCGTCAACGCCGACGAGTCCAGTCCGCCACTCAGCCACACACCCAGCGGAACATCGGAGACAAGCTGTTCGGAAACGGCCTTGCGCATCAGTCCGTCCAGTTCCTCGCAGGCTTCCTCCATGGTGCGCGGTTCCTGCCCGCGCTGGGCGACCTCCACATAGGGCCGCTGTGTCGCCACCCCGCGATGCCATTCCAGCATGTGGCCCGGCATCAGCTTGCGGATGCCCTCGACCAGCGTCCACGGCCCCGGCACATAATTGAGGCTCAGGTAGCAGTTCAGCCCGTTCAGGTCCATGCGCCGCGGAATATCCGGATCGGCAAAGATGCACTTCAGCTCGGAACCAAAGTACAGCTCGCCACGATGTTCGCAAACGTAGAGCGGCTTGATGCCCATGCGATCGCGCGCCAGCACCAGCCTACGCTCCGGCTCGCTCCAGATGGCGATGGCAAACATGCCGCGCAGGCGCGCAAAGCATTCCTCGCCCCAGGCGAGATATGCCTCCAGCACCACCTCTGTATCGCAATGCGTGCGGAAGACGCGGCCCATCGCTTCGAGCTCGGTCCGCAGCTCGCGCTGGTTGTAGATCTCTCCATTAAAGACGACGGTTGCGTTCCCATCCGCGCTGTGGAACGGCTGATCACCGCCAGTCAGATCCTGAATCCGCAAACGGGTGGCGCCAAGGGAGACATGCGCGGTGCGGAAGATTCCTCGCTGGTCGGGCCCGCGATGCCGAATTGCGCCAACAGCCTCCGTCAGGACCCCGGAGGAGACACTACGTCGTACGTGTGTATGCCCTGCTATGCCACACATCGCGCGCTCCATGGGAAAGGTTTCTACTATTATTGACGATTTCTTGCGGGATTTGTAATCTTCCTCCGCAATCTGTCGTCTAATAGAACTTCCTTTCTGCTCGGGGCGCCAGCCGGTTCTTCCCGCCCATTAGAACGGGATATCGTCGTCTGAGATCTCCGGCGCCTGCGCGTAGTCGTCCTGCCCCGCTGCGGGACGCTGATCGAAGCTGGCCGTCGGGCTGGACGAACCGGCGCTGCGGCTGTAGCCGCCCGAGCCTTCCTCGCGCCCCGAGAGCAGCGACAAATCATTGACCAGGATCTCCGTGCGGTAGCGCTTCGCCTTGGTCTCCTTGTCTTCCCAGCTGTTGGTCGTAATCTTGCCCTCGATATACAGCTTTGAGCCCTTCTTCACATAATCGCGAATAATCTCAGCCGTGCGATTGAACGCTTTCAGGTTGTGCCACTCGGTCTTGTCCTGCCAGTTGCCCTGGGCATCCTTCTGGCGGTCCGTCGTGGCCAGCGTGAAACTTGCCACCATGGTTCCGCCAGCCGTCGAGCGAATCTCCGGGTCCTTTCCCACGTTCCCCAGCAGAATCACCTTGTTCACTGATTTCGCCATCTTCGCGTTCTCCCATCCATCCGCTTTTTTGATTCACCGGACACTTCGCGTACGCAGCCGCGCGCTGCATCGCGGGCATCCAACCATCCGCAAACCGGAAGCTTGATTATAGTCCAGCCTTCGATGCAATCCGGGCCAGTGTCCTCACAGCTCCGCCAGCATCTCCAGCGCCTCCGCCGCATTCCCCGCCACGCGCAGCAGAGCGCGATTCTGCGCCTTCAGAAAGCCTTCCAGCACCGCCGTGTCCAGAAAATCGAGCAGCCCGTTCCAGTACCCCGTGGTATTGATCAGCACGCACGGCTTGGCATGAATCTTCAACTGCGCCCAGGTCACAATCTCCATCATCTCGTCCAGCGTTCCATAACCGCCGGGCAAGATCAGAAACGCATCGGCCAGCTTCACCATGCGCGCCTTGCGCGCGTGCATCGTGGGAACTTGTTCCAGCCGCGTCAATCCCGTATGCGCAATCTCGCTGCCCGCCAGCACCTCGGGCAGCACGCCAATCACCTCTGCGCCGCCCTCCAGCGCCGCGTCGGCCACCGCCCCCATGAGCCCCACGCTCGCCCCGCCGTACACAAGCCCCATCCCCGCCGCGGCAATGGCCGCGCCCAGCGCTCGCGCTTCCTCAAGATAGATTGGGTCGGTTCCACTCGCCGACCCGCAGTACACCGCCACGCGCCGGATGTTGCCTGCACTCTCGCTCATCGTGCCTTCAGCATAGCGCCCCGGCACACTCATCCCCCGCCAGCGTGTACCCTTAAGATTGGAGTCTATCGATGCGGAAGTTTGCCATACGGGCCTGCTATGTCACCTCCTGTCTCCTTTGCAGTGCCGCCTGGTTTGCCGGCCACGGCCAGACCCAGCCTCGCCAGTCAGCGTCTCAAGCCCCTGCGTCTCACAAGCCCTCGGCCGTCACTGTCGATGTTCCCGTTCCGGCTGCCGCCAAAGCCAAGGCGCTGCTGCCCGGCGTCTTCTCCGGCTGGGTTCTCAGCGGTTCCGCGACTCCGCTCACTGACCCCGCGCAGGCTGACCCCGCCAGTGCCTCCGCGCTCAAGGAGTATGACCTCAGCTACGGCGCCTCTGCCACCTACAAGCGCGACGGCGACACTCTCACCGTTCGCGCCCTGCGCTTCACCGATGAGAGCGGCGCCTACGGGGCCTACACCTTCTACCGCCAGAATGGATGGCCGAAAGAGGACATCGGCGCAGGCGCCACCTCCAATCACAACCGCGTCCTCTTCTGGCAGGGTGACACCGTCGTCGACGCAACGTTCTCCACCATCACGCCCATGTCCGCCGCTGAGATGCGTTCGCTCGCGCACCAGCTCCCCACGCCGCGCGGCAACAAGGCCATCGCCCCGCCCATCCTCGCCAATCTGCCTCAGGGCTCGCTCGACAAGCAGACCACCCACTACGCTCTTGGCCCTGCCGGCTACGCAGGCGCGGGTGGGGTGCTGCCTCCGTCGCTCGTCCAGTTCGACCTCGGCGCAGAGACCGTCACCGCCAACTACTCGCTGTCCTCCGGGCCCGCCACGCTCACGCTCATCGACTACCCCACGCCGCAGATGGCCGCCGCGCAGGAAGAGAAGATTCGCGCCTACGTCAAGGCCGGTAGCCAGGCGCGGCCCGCATGGCCCAAGCCCCTGCAGGACTCCGACGTGGCATCGCTCGAGGTGCGCCGCAGCGGACCCATCGTCGCACTTGTCAGCGGAGACGCCATTCCCGATGAGAGCCACAAGCTGATCGAGATGGTCAATTACCAGGACCAGCTCACCGCCATTCCGCTGCCCAGCGAGTCAGAAGTCGCCAAGACCGGACGCCTGCTCCTCGGCATCGCCACAATCGTCCTCATCGGCTCGGCCGCGGCCATCCTGCTGGGCCTCTTCCTCGGCGGCGGACGCGCCCTCTATCGCATCGCCCGCGGCAAGCCCGCCTCATCGGTCTATGAGACCGAGTTCATTCGCCTCAACCTGGAAAAGTAACGCGCTGCACGACGCACCATCCCCGGCACCTCCCCGGCCCTCAGGAGCGCTCTCGGCCTGTGGAAAATGGGTCCTAAACCCGAAGAAAACCCCGGAATTCCCCACAATTCCGGCATTCTGAAAGGGAAACAAAGAGCGAAGAAAATAGCAGGTGACGGCTGGCCCGTTCGATTGTATCTATCTGAAAAGTAATGCCTTATTTCTTTTCTGATTTATCCTTGACACTCCGCCCTACGGCCCCTACTATGCAGCCAGAAAGTTCTGATGGTTTTGCCTCCGTTGGAACTATTCTCCCTGAGGAAGGAGCTGCCCTGTTGCCGGGCGGCTCTTTCCGTTTTTGGACCCAGAAACGCTCCATTCGCGTTGGACTTACCGGATTGTGCTGCCAAAATCCGCCATCATGGCGCGGTAAACCACCAGCCCCGTGACCGTCAGCGCTGCCAGCAGGCAGGTCCAGAAGCCGATCTTGCTGTAGGAGAGAAACAGGCTGCCTTCGGCGCTGCCCAGACTAATCCCGGCCTGATCCGGCAGCAGAGCGCGCACACCGACGGCCACCAGAAAACCCGCCGACCACACAATCGCAATCCGGAACGCAAGCTGGATAGTCTGGTCCATGACTCGTGCTTCACCTCCGCGCGCAGACGACGCATGGCGCCGCTGCGCACGCCTCCGCACAACTTTACCGGAGGCGCACCGAACGATACAATCGGGAAGGAAGCCGCCGACGTAGCTCAGTTGGTAGAGCAGCTGATTCGTAATCAGCAGGTCGTCAGTTCAAGTCTGACCGTCGGCTCCATCTCTCCCCGGCGCCACTCCGCGCAGCCTTCCCTTAAGGCCATCCCTATCGCAGCACATCGATGTTGCCTGCCCCGCATTCCGCAAATCCCCAGTTGCTCAGAGTCAAAAGATTCGATCATCCACCCCGTCGCCCAATCCTGCGCGATGAATGACTCGATTTGTCGCTAATTGAGACGATGCTGGAGATCAGAGGCTTGACGCCCGGTTCTGGCACCCATTTCTCCCGCGTAGAATATGAGCAATGATTCCTGACTGTTCGCCATCTGTCGAGATGTATATCTCTTCGGTTGTTCGGGCATGCGAAGTCCCAGATAGCGGGATCATCAGTGCGATCCTGTTTGGCAGCGCGGCCACCGGAAGCTACTCGCCTGAAATTTCGGATGTCGATCTCCTGATCGTCCTTCACGACGGAGCGACGGCAGAGGACAGATGCCGGGTGCGCAACACCATCTCGGATCATGAGGACCGGTCTGGAGTAAGAAAGCAACACCCGCACCGACGTGGTACATTGGACGCTTTCGCTGATCGCATCACGGCGAACGTTCGTTCCTTTTTCGTTTGCACGCGTGCCGATCTGCTCTCAGGAGACCCGGGCCGCATTCTCGCTATCTCGGCTCTACAGGCGTTCTTCGTGGATCGTGTTGCGATTCCCAGCATCCTCACATCTGGCCTGACATTTTGGGGCGAACACGTGTTACCGCATGTTCCATTTCCGCCGATCCGTCGGTTCGATGTCGCCAAGGCGT
>JAGWML010000296.1 GCA_028873155.1 Acidobacteriota bacterium | reverse complement strand
CCTTCGTCTCGCCATCCGGAAAAGTCAGGCTGAATGCGGCCTTCTCGTGAACTGCCGTCGTGATCGCCCCGACATCCGAGTCATTGCCGAAGACGCTCAGAAGATGCGCCTGCCGATCTTCCCCTATATAGCGATCGACCCGCAGGCGAATGCGGGTCGAGGCTTTTTCCGTGATGCGCACGTATTCAAGCAGCCCGAGCCGCAGGTGTGCATTCTCCATCGGTTTCGCCCTCCTTCTTCGCAGGCGTCTCAGTGAGTTTCAGCGTCCTCCCATCGGCATAGACCAAGTACAACTCGTTGGCCCACCGCTCTCGGTGGTGGATGATTTCGGTGTCTCCGTCCTGTTCCACGAATGTCGTCACATGCTTGACCGAGCGCCAGCGGGCTATGTGGCGGTCATCTCCCTGGCCAAAGACGCCATTTAGCAGCCCCGCGGTACACAGGAGCCCAACATGTCCGCCGTGGAGCGGCGTGATGGGCCGGCCAGTCGCAACGTCCTCGTGCGGCATCAAGAGCGGCGCCACCTGTTTCCATGCGGCCGATTGCGGCAGCAAGTCTTCCAGCAGGTCGTAGGGAAGCCCACGATAGCTCAGCGCCGCCTCGCCAGACGAAGGGACTGAATAGGGCGGGCATACGCCCGACTGCAACTCGGGCAGTCCCTGAAAGCTGCCATAGAGGCCGATGCTCTGAAGTTGCCGCTTATTGTTCTCAACGGCGGCTCCTCTGACATCGCGCCGTACGCCGAGCACCGCGATCTGCCGGTACTGGACCGAATCGGGATCGGTCATGCGAAAGACATTCACTGCGGCGAAGTGAGAACCGAGGATTCCCGAGCAATCATGCAAGCGCTCGAACGGGATCACCAGGATGAGGACGCCTTCCATTGCCAGCCAGCGGTAGGTATGTTCCAGGAAGACGGCCTCCATTCTGCGATTCGCGATGGAGCCGATCTCGGAGTCATACGGTGGATTCAGGTACAGCAGCGAGAAGGATTCGGGACGTGCAATCGCGTCGAAGGCATTCCCCTGGATGATCTCGATGTCGTTGGCGCTCGCGATCCGCGCGCGTTCGCCGTCGAGTTCGACACCATAGCGCCGAACCTGCGCGTCGCTGGTAACGAGATGCAGCGCCATTCCTTGCCCGACGCAGGGGTCGATCACTGAAGCCGGCCCAGCGAAGGAGAGCAGGGAGCGAAGCTTGATAGCTTCAGACTCCGGCAATGGGTAGTACCCCATCTTGAGGCGTGCGGCGTTCCGCATGGTTCACCTCCTCGACAAACAAGTTTTCAACAAGAAACTCACGGCCCTGTCTGGATGGGCGCGCATGAGCCTTCTCTATCTCCTGAGCTTCGAGTGCGCCGAGAACCTGGCAGCTTAACGCATCCCTTCGGAGGCGGAGCTTCTCATCCCATCTGAAATCGTCAATGAACATCCCGGTAAATTAGACGAAAGAGCGGCGTACAGTGAAAAAGCCCTGACTCAATTACCTACCCGCCACGGCGACACATTCGGCCACTTCTCCAACTCGGCAGCCGCCCAGGCCGTCGTCTTGTCGGTATGGCAGGAGGTACACGGGTTCGGCATCCTGTACCTGTCGGTCATCGCTGGCTTGATGAACTTGAATGTATGAGACCGCACAAACGAACCCGGCACACCTTCGCTCTCAATCTTCGGCATATGGCAAGCGATGCATTCGCTGCCGGTGCTACCCGTCTTGTGATGTGTGTGCTCTGCCAGTGTCGCCTCTCGCGGACCATTAGGTGATCCGGGCCCATGACAGTCCAGGCAGAGTCTGTCGGCCGGCTCCCTCAGTTGAGCGTAGTTGTCGGTACCGTGAACATCGTGGCACGTCGAGCAGGTGACGCCGTGGCGGTACATCACACTCTGCACGAAATCGTTGCCCTGCATACGATTCTTGTGCGCGGTGCCATCGGCGAAGTGCAGAAAGTCGGTCTGCCCGAGCGCAATATCGTCGAGCTTCCAGTACTCGGCTAGACGCAGTCCCACACGATAACCCACCGGCCAGTCGTAGGCTTTGCCTTCGATGAGGCCAGCGCGCGGCCGGCCCTGGGAATGACACTGGATGCAGGTGTCGTCTGAGGCAACGTCATCCATCTCTGCGGGATTCAGAATGTTGGTGCGTGTTGGATGAGCGACATGTTCGCTGCCGGGACCGTGACACCGCTCGCATCCAACGTTCCATTCCGTGGGCAGCTTGCGATGGATGTCGTAGTTGACCGAGTGGCAGCCATCACAGGTTGGTCCCGTGGGTCGCTGCATGTTGTCAGAAGGATAGCTTGCCGCCCACCAATCAGCTCCGGTGTCGGGAACGTGGTACTTGAGCCACTTCCGGTTGCCCACGTCCC
>JAGWML010000060.1 GCA_028873155.1 Acidobacteriota bacterium | reverse complement strand
ATAACCGGTGAGGTGGCCGAAGCTGGCATACATGCGGTTCCCGTCGAGCCAGGTCCACGGCTGCAGGCTCTGGTAGAGTCGCCTGGTCGTCGCGTCTAGGTCGAGCCCTGACGGGTCCTGATCGTGCAGGTCGAGCGAGAGGGTTGTGTAGTAGAGCTGCGAGCGGACCCAGTCCGCGCGACCGAACGCACCGGCTCCTTTCATTCTCCGGATGGTTTCGAATGGAAGGATCTCGCCTGTCTGGTAGTGTCTGGCAAATGCCTGCAACAGCTTCTCGTCGCGGAAGAACTCCTCGAGCATCTGCGAGGGTACCTCGATGAAGTCACCCTCTGTGGCGAAGCCGGAGAGCCCGGCCCACTCGGTCTGGCCGCCCAGGATAGCGTGCATCAAATGGCCGAACTCGTGGAAGTAGGTGACGACGTCGGAGTACTGCATGAGGCCCGGATCGCCCGGTTCGCCGCCGGGAAAGTTGCAGATCAGCGCCGCCTCCGGCAGGTAACGCCCGCGCACGCCGGTGACGACCGGCGCCGCGGAGAACCACTTGTCTTTGCCTTCGCGCGGGTGCATGTCGAGGTAGAAGCGTCCGACCAACCGCCCATCTTCCAGCACTTCGTAGACGGTCACCGCAGGGTCCCAGGCTGCGGCATTCGAGCGCCGGAACTCGACCTTGAAGAGCCGCGCCGCCGTATCGAGCACGCCGGTTTCCACCTGCGCGTAGGGGAAGTACGGCCGCACGGATTGCGAGTCAAAGTCATACTGCGCGCGCCGGAACTGCTCATACCAGTAGCCGCGGCTGGCGATGTCGATGGCCTGCAAGCCTGGATGCCGCTCTCGCGCAAACCCGAGAATCATCGCATGCTCGCGCGACGCGCCCTCGCGGCTGGCCTCATCCAGCCTGGCCAGAAACGCACGGACGTTTGCCGCCGAGCCCATCATTTGGTCCGCTGTGGCGAGGTCTGCCCAGCTCCGGAATCCGAGAATGGACGCAATCTCCTGCCGCGTCGCGAGCAGGTCCAGCAGAATCTGCTGGTTCGCCGGGTACGCCCGCGTGTTGTAGGCCAGAAACATGCGTTCACGCAGCGGCGCAGATGCGGCAAAGGTCATGACGGGCTGCATGTCCGGCTGGTCGGTCGAGATGGTCACGCGGCCTTCTGCGTTGGCCGGGTGCCGGGCGAGATAGTCGGCGGGCAATCCCTCCAGCTCGTTGGGCGCTGCCTCAATCGTCTTCGCGCCTTCCTGGATGTTGCGGCTGAACTCGAGCGAGAGCCGCGTCGCCGTCTCATGGAGTTGCTGCAGCGTTGCCCGCGTGGCATCGTCCTTATCCACGCCGGCCAACCGGTAGCCCAGGAGCGTCCGCTCGACATAGTGCCGGGTCGCCGCGCTCGCGGCATCCAGGCTGATCGCCTGGAGAGCGTCGTAGACGGGGCGGTTCAGACTGAGGGCACTGCCGGCCATGGCCACGCGCTGCGCCTCGTTCTGCGCCTGGTCGCGGACGGCCTTGTCCGAGGCGACGGAGTTGAGCAGACCAGCCTGCGCCCCGGCCAGGCTAAGTTGCTCAATCGCGATGTCATACAGCCGCAGAGAGTTTTCAGGGGTGCGCTCGCCCTCGACCGCAAGTAACGCGGCGAGAGCGGCTTCATGCGCCTCGAGCCGCAAGCTTACCCAGGCGGACAACGCCTCCGCTCCCTGCGCTCCGCCAGCCTCCCATGCGTGGGTATCGTTCGTCACCGTGGTAACCGCTTCCAAGGTCATTGCTTGCCGTAGCCTCCAGCTTCCAGCTTGCCATATCCGGCTCGATTTGCTGGCCATTTGAGGAAATGGACGAGAAGTCGCACCTTCTCTGTTGCATCGCTGCCGTAACCCGTCTAATATGCGTCAATTGAGTGATGCCACACGCTTCTGCCACTGCCGCCCCTCCACCGCCGCCCGCTGGCGCACGTCTGCGGCCGGGCAAGATGTGCATTGCGCTGCAGGCGTCGTCGCCTGCGGAGCTGATGGAGCGGGTCAACACGGCGCTGCGCGACTCCACCTTTTTTGAGTTCCGGCTCGACGCCCTGCCGAAACCGCTGCTCGCGCTGCCCAAGATCAAAGAGTTTCTCGCATCGCACCGCGAAGTGACCGCCATCGCCACCTGCCGCCGCAAGGCGAATGGGGGCGGGTTTACCGGGGCGCTTGCCGCGCAGTTTGAGGTCCTCACGAAGGCCGCGCAGGCTGGGTGCCAGATTGTCGATCTCGAAATTGAGTCGGCTGAGTCGGCCAAGGCGGCGCAGATCACCCACCTGCGCCACAGCGGAGCGGCGCTGCTGATCAGCTACCACGACTTTACCCGCACGCGCAGCCTGGAGCAGGCCGCCGACCGTATCGAAGCCTTCAAGCCTGACTTTGTGAAGATCGTCTCGACCGCGCGCTCGCTGGCAGACAATCTCGCCATCCTGCGTCTGATTGAGGACCGATCGCTTTCGGCGCACATCATCGGGATCGCGATGGGCGAGGAAGGCATTCTGAGTCGCGTCCTGGGGCCGCGCGCCGGAGGGTCGTTCACATTTGCGTCCTTCTCTGAGGAGACGGAGACAGCACCCGGCCAGGTGGATGCGCGCACGCTGCGCGAGATTTATCGCATCGAACAACTGGACCAGGCCACACGCATCTTTGGGGTGGCCGGTAACCCGATTGCGCACTCTCTCTCGCCGCTGATGCACAACGCAGCCTTCCGCCGCGAGGTGGTGAACGCAGTGATGCTGCCGCTGAAGGCCAAATCGCTGGATGACCTGCTGACGGTTGTGCGCGAACTGCCGCTGGCCGGGGTGGCCGTGACGATGCCGCTGAAGCAGGAGGTGCTGCCGCATCTGGCGAACATGGACCCCCTGACCGCGCGCATTGGGGCCTGCAACACGCTGCGCACCGGAGCCGACGGCAAGCTCTACGGCTTCAATACGGACGTGGCCGGCGTTATTCGCCCGCTGGAAAAGCGCCTTCGCCTCCGCGGCGCGCGGGTGGCCGTGCTTGGCGCGGGCGGAGCAGCCCGTGCGGCCGTCTTTGGGCTCGTGGAGCAGGGAGCGGAGGTCTACGTCATCAATCGTACGCACGAGACTGCCGTCACGCTCGCCCGCCAGGCCAAGGCCAAGTCACTCAAGCATGAGGCCTTCGCCAAACAGCGCTTCGATGTGCTGATCAACTCCACCCCCTGCGGCATGAAGGGCAACAAGCAGACGATGCCGATCGCGCCCAGCGAACTCAATGCCAGCCTGGTCTTCGACATGGTTTACAACCCTATCGAGACGCCGCTGCTCGCCCTTGCGCGCTCGCGTGGCATCCCGGCCATTACCGGCGTCGAGATGTTTGTGCAGCAGGGCGCCCGCCAGTTCGAGATCTGGACCGGCAAGCCCGCGCCGGAGAACGAGATGCAGCGCGTGGTGGAGCACGCACTGCGCCGCCGAGAAGCCTGAGCCCTACAGCCAGTTTGTCCAACAGGTCTAGCCCGGCCAGCGGCGTGGCTGAGCCAAACTGTGTTCGGCAGAGGCAGCACCCCACGCCCGGCATGCATCCAACGTTTGTTACCCTTGGTGTGTTTCTCTGTCTCACAGTTCTTGCTTTGTGTTCGGCAACCGGCCCTGAAAGTGCCCGATGATTCTTTTTGATCGCTCTGCACGTACGTCCGTCGCGGCGTCTTCCCCCGTTTCCAGTCGCACGCGGCGCAGGGGCCTGCTGCGGTCAGGGTTCTGGCTGAGTCTCATCGTGCTGCTGTTGCCTGCAGGGTGCGGCTTCTGGGTGCAGGGTCCGTTGCCGATTGTTGTCATTCCACCTCCCGGCGGGCCGCCGCCGACGGCCACGCAGAACGGCACGATCACCATCACGCCGCAATATATTGCCCTTGCGCCCGGCCAGTCGTTCCAGTTCACGGCCACATCCAGCACGGGCGGTGCGATTGCGTGGTTTGTGAACAACGTACCCGGCGGCAACGCGACGGTGGGTACCGTAAGCGCTACCGGCAACTACACCGCGCCCGTGAACGTGACCCAGGTGGAAAATATCCAGGTGACGGCGGCATTAGCTACTGCGCCGCTGCAGGACAACGCCACGGCGGTGGTCGCGATCATTCTGCCCGGCACGACGCTCTGCCCGCCGCTGACCGGGCATCCGTTAGTCGCGGTGTACACCACGTACCTGCCGGCCCCGGGCAAGGTGAGCGTCGAGTTTGGCACAACGACGAATTACGGGTTCAACACATGGCAGCAGCCGAGTCCGGGGACCACCGGCGGCCAGGTGACGATGGAAGTGGGCGGCATGCGCGGCAGCACAACCTACCACCTGCGCGGCCAGATCGTTCTGAACAACGGCGCCACCTTCAATGATGCCGACTTCACCTGCACCACCGGCACGCCGCCCGCCACATCGCCCATCAACATCACCACGCCCGGTGGCACGCCGCAGGCCGGCATCGAGATGTGGAACACGCTGTTTCCGCACCAGTACGCCGAGGCCATGGCCACAGACCTGCAGGGCAATGTGATCTGGACCTACACGTACCAGGGCACGCAATCGGACCTGCTGCAAGGGATTCAACTGCTGCCCAACGGCCACTTCCTTACGCTGATTTCCTATCTCTCGTCGAACGAGTCTGCGGGGGCGCAACCGGGCGTCATCAACGAGATTCGCGAGGTTGACCTGCTGGGCAGCACCATTCGCAGCCTGAATATGACCCAGCTCAATCAGAAGCTCGCCTCGTCGAGTCTGCGGGACGGTACCGGCGCGGTGTATCAACTCGGCAGCTTCCACCACAACGTGCTGGCCTTGCCCAATGGGCATTGGATTCTGCTGGCCACCTATACCAAGACCCTGCAGATTGACGTGAAGGGACAGGTTGTGACGGCCCCCGTCATCGGCGACGCCCTGGTGGATGTGGACGAGAACTTTAATCCCGTCTGGGCATGGAATACCTTCGACCATCTCGACGTCGAGCGCCATCCGATGAACTGCGGCACTGCGAGCTGCGACTGGACCCACTCGAACGACATGCTCTATTCGAACGACGATCACAACCTGCTGCTCTCGATGCGCCACCAGAACTGGATCATCAAGATCGAATATCTCGACGGGCAGGGTTCAGGCAAGATTCTCTGGCATCTCGGCTATCAGGGCGACTTCAAGCTGGTTGGCGCGACGGACCCGACAGACTGGTTCTATGCCCAGCACGGCATGAACTTCTTCACGCCGAACACGACGGGAGTCTTCCGCATTGGCATGATGGATAACGGCAACGACCGCACCTTCCCGCCGCCTGTCGGCCAGGTGCTGTGCTCGCCGGCGGCGCCGTCGTCAGCGACCTGCTACTCGACCATGCCACTGCTGGAGCTGAACGAGAGCAACATGACGGCGACGATGATTACGCATTATGTTCCGCCCGATACCTTCTTCAGCTTCTTTGGAGGCAATGCGGAACTGATGGGGAACAACGACATTGAGGTGAACTTCTGCGCTCCGCAGGGCGGCGCTATCGTGCAGGAACTGAATCCGCAGGCCAGCGGCGTCATCTGGCAGGGCACGACGACTGGGGCGTACCAGTTCCACGTTGACCGGATGCCGAGCCTCTATCCCGGCGTGCAGTGGTAGATGCTTGCGGTTGGCAAGCACAAAGAACCGCCCGGCCTGGTCCGGTCGTGCTTCCGCTTGAATGTTTCGAATGACCTGGAGCGCTTCTTTGCTGACTTTGGCGCTTCCTTCTACTGATGCAGCAGGGAAATCGGCCCAGTGTCCGGTCCGATGCGCCGCACCAGAGTATCGCGCAGTGCGTAATGGATCGTTCGTGGCGAGGCGGGCCGTGCAATGCCCGTCTCCGGATCGATAGCCACGTCCTCGCCGCTGGCGATTTTGAAGCTGAAGACAGGCTCGGTCCCGCCGTTCTGTCCTGGCTCCGAGCCGATTGTCACCGGCAGGTATCCGGCAACAGGCTTCAGCCGGAACGCGGTCTCGTAGCGGTGATGCTTGACGCTCCAGGTGAAGACGCGAATCTGGTCAAAGTCATAGGGCAATCCGGACTGCGGCGTGACCAGCGCCGTCACGTACTCCGGCACCAGGTGGTCAGCGGAGCTTGCGGCCTCGTCGCGCACCCTGGCAATGACATAGGCGCCGACGATGCGCTGTCCTTCTGCGTACTGCGCAATCTCGTCGGGAACGTCCACATCCACGCGCCCATTGAGCAGCCAGCCTGTGCGGCCGTCCTTGTCGCGCACCAGCCACCAGTCTTCCATGACCACCGGCTGCGTGGCGGCGGCGGTTGCGCTGTTGCCCGGTTTTGCCACCGGCGTGGGAACCGGCGCCTTAGGAACAGAAGCGCGCTCCAGCATCTGGACCTTGGCTTTCTCTGCGAGCAGATAAAAGCGGTCCGTCTCGCGGCCAGGTTTTGCGTGCAGATACACGTCGTCGCGCAACGTCGCTGTGGCGACCACGGGGCTGTCGCGATGCTGGCTCGCAAGGTCGGCAAAGCTCTGATATACGCCGCTGTCAATCACGGCGCGCTCGGGAATCCACCCGATCTCGCCTTTGGCCGTCTGCACTTTCAGGAAGCGCCTTCCGTGCTCGAGCACCTCAAGCGGCTGCCCGTTAGTCACTTCGGCGACCCGATTGGACACGGCCGCGACGCGGTCGCGCAGATAGATCTGTCGCGTCCAAACGTAGACGGTGTCGTGGTGTTCCTTGTGGAGACGCGCGCAACCAGCGGCGGCCAGCAGCATTGCTGCGGCTATTGCGCATGCGGCCCAGGTTCGAGAAAGTGGGAGCAACCGGGGGGAGTGGCTCGAATTGCGGCTCAACGGCTTCACCGGAACGTCTTGTTTCGAGAATAGCACTCACGCATTCGCGTGCCGCGCGGCGACTCGTTGCGCGGCGTTACCCGCGTGCATTCACAAGCCGAATGGTCTCAAGAAATACATCGCCGTCGATCATGAGGCTGTGCGCGCTGATCTTGTCGAGCGTGTCCTGGACCGTGTGGTGATAGCTGTCGTTTGGCCCGTAGTCGAGATCGATGACGTCGATCGAGGGCACGCCGCGCTGCACAAACGGCACATGGTCATCCTCGACCATTTCTTCCTGCTGAAAAAAGTAGCGCTCGTAGCCATATTTCCGTGCGGCCTGCCGCACGAGCGCCACCAGCCAATCCGCCGACTGCGACTCCCGCTGAATGTCCAGATCCTTGTCGCCAATCATGTCCGCAAGGATGAATGCCTTGATGTGACCCAGCGTGCCGTCGCGGCCCCACCTGGCTGCCAGATGCCGCGACCCGAACAGCGCATCCGAATTCGACCATTGGGCCTGGAACGACTCCTCGCCGTCAAAGAAGACAAGCCAGACAGAGAAGCCGTCCAGCTTGCGCCCGCCGGCCACCTGCGCGTGCAACTGGTCGCCAATCGCCATCAGCAGGCCCACGGTCGCCGCGCCGTCATTGGCTCCGACGAAGTTGATATTGCGCAGCGGGTAGTTGGTCTCATAGTGCGAGGCGAGCACGATTGCGCCGTCCTTCTTGCCGGGATAGCGCACAATGAAGTTGCGCATTCCGACTGGCCCAATCGACGTGTCCGCAGTGAAGGCGTCCTCTTCCAACTGGTCATGCGCAAAGTGGGTGCGGAGATACTGTTCTGCCTTCCCATGATTCTGGCTCGTCGGCCAGCGCGGTCCGATCGCGACAAACTCCCGCGCGTAGTCATACGCTTTTTGCCCGTTGAAGTGGCCCTGGGCCATCACTGCAATTGGAGCCAGCAGCAGCGTTGCCACGCCCATCTGCAGCACGCACCGCGCAACTTTGCGCATCCATCCGCTCACTGCGCGGCCTCCTTTTTCTTGCGCCGCGCGGGATGCACCCACCACGCCACGCCAATCCCGACCAGATACAGCACCAGCATCGGAATCGCATAGATGCACATCGTCCACGGGTCCGGGCTGGGCGTGATGATCGCCGCTACAAGAAAGACGGCCAGAATTGCGTAGCGGATGTTGTCCCACAGAAATTTCGGACTGACCACGCCGAGCAGCGCGAGAAAGAAGATCAGAATCGGCAGCTCAAAGCTGATGCCCAGCCCCAGAATCACGGAGAGGAAGAAGCTCGTGTAATCCTCGATGGTGACCATGGGCGTGAAGTTGTGCCCGAAGTCCACAATGAGAATGCGGATCGCCGCCGGCAGCACAAAGAAGTAGCCGAAGCTTGCGCCGGTGAGAAACAGCCCGACAGTTGCGCCCATGAAGGGCACGACAAAGCGCCGCTCTTTTTGGTAGAGGCCCGGCGCGATGAACAGCCACACCTGAAACAGAATGAACGGCGAGGCGAGAATCGCACCGGCCAGAAGCGAGGCCTGCAGGTCGAGGTTCAGCGCATCCATGGGATGCGTGAAGACCAGCGATTTGCCAATCTTGTTTAGCGGCGCCTGCAGGAAGGCCACAATGCGGTCGCGGAAAAACCAGCAGATAAAGAAGCCCACCGCCAGATACGCCGCAGAATGAACGATGCGCCGACGCAGCTCGTCCAGATGCTCCATCAGGCTCATGCCCGGCAGTTCCGCGCGCTGACTTACCGCCTCCCGCGCCTTTCTGATTGCTTTTTCGGGTTCATCCATGGGGCTGTGCTGTCTCCGTGGCGGGTGCGCTTGCCGCGGTTGCTGTCCTATCGCCCTCCACAGGTTGCGCTTCCGGTTCAGTCTCCGCGCGTGGTCCCGGACGAGAGGCCATGACGGGCTCGCCCGTTGAAGGCGGTTGAATCTTCGGAGTTGCGTCTACTGCCGTGGCCTCAGGCGTGCTCGCTTCTGTGCCGGACCCGCTTCGCTCGATCGTGTTGACCTCGGGCGCAGGGACGGACGGTTCGGCGCTGACGGGCTGTGCAGGAGCTTCCAGCAGCTTTGAGCGCGCCGCCTCTTCCTTTCGGCGGCGATCCGCATCCTCGGCCTGCCGCAACTCCTCTTCCATCTGATACTTGAAGTCGTTGGAGGCCTTGCGGAACTCATACATCAGCTTGCCGATCTGCTTGCCAATCTGAGGCAGCCGCCGCGGGCCAAAGACCACCAGCGCCAGCACCATCAGAATCAGCGAGTCAGCCATTCCCAGATTGGCCGTCTCAATTGGCAGGGGAGCTCCCATCAACCCTCATCATACCTGTCCGTGCAACGCGGTCACAAACCGCTCCTCGGCTTTCACCACGTAAAACCGCCACCCTCCGGCGGCCACGCTCCCAGCATCTGTCGCAGCAGCACCATCCGGCCGAGGTGATACGAATTGTGCGCAGCCAGATTTTCCAACTGCTCTCTCACTGTCATCGCCCGAATGGGCTCGCCCGGCACCGATGGGCACTCCACGCTCGTCTCCAGCCGCGCCGCGTTACCTGCCGCCTTCGCCGCTTGTTTCAGCCCGCGAAGAAACCGCCGCGCCAGCTCCGTCCAGTTCTCGCGTTCCATGTCCTGCACCGTCGGAAACCCGTCCGCGTCGCTCGCCGGGTACGGCCGCGGCCGCCCGCCGATCCACTCCAGGGAGATCTCCATCCAAAACACCACGTGCCACAGTTCCTCATACAGCGACCGGGGCGAACCCGCCGGCCTCCTGTGCGAAAGCTCGTCCGACACGCCCCGCACAATCTGCTCCGGCGCCGCTGCAGCCGCGTTGCCCACCAGCACTCGCTGCAACTCATTCATCCGCTTGCTCCTCACCCTCTGAGCCTCCCACGCTACGCCACCGCTTGCCATTTGTTAAAATCTCATGTATCCGGATGCGCTGGCGCGCATCATTAGATGTACGTCCTGCAACAACCCCGTGGGTAGTTCCATCGCCCGCTGCAGGCAACGAGCCGCCCCGCGGCTCTGGCTTTCAACATCCCCGCCCGCCATCCGCGCTGCGGCTGCTCCGGGCTGAAGGCGGAGTATCGTGAACCTGACCCTCGAAGCTGAGGCGCCTGCCTCTTCCGCGACTGCAGAATCGTGCAGTCTTGAGCACTACCTCACCCTTCCCGACCACTCCATGGACGCCCGCATTGCCGCGGCCCGCGCCAAACTTGGCAAAAGCACCATCCTCCTCGGCCACCACTACCAGCGCGACGAAGTTGTCCGCTTCGCCGACTTCACCGGCGACAGCTACAAGCTCTCGAAGGCAGCAGCCGAGACGGACGCAGAGTTTATCGTTTTCTGCGGCGTGCATTTCATGGCCGAGAGCGCCGACATTCTGGCACGGGACTCCCAGCAGGTCATCCTGCCGGACCTGAACGCCGGATGCTCGATGGCCGATATGGCGGAGATCTCCCAGGTGGAAGACTGCTGGGATACGCTTGCGCGTTCCGGTATTGCGGAGGAGACGATTCCGATCACCTACATGAACTCCAGCGCCGCCATCAAGGCCTTCTGTGGCGAGCGCGGCGGCCTCGTCTGCACCTCGTCTAATGCCGCTGCCGCCTTTCGCTGGGCCTTCGCGCGAGGTAAGCGCATCCTCTTTCTGCCGGACCAGCACCTCGGCCGCAACACCGGATACGCCATGGGCATCCCGCTCGCCGAAATGTCGGTTTGGGATCCGTGGGCCCTTCAGGGGGGACAAACGCCGGCTAGCCTTCAAGCCAGCCGCGTCCTTCTGTGGAAAGGCCACTGCGCCGTTCATCAGCGCTTCCTGCCCAGCCACGTCGATGCGGTCCGCGCCAAATATCCGGGGATTCAAGTGATCGTGCATCCCGAGTGTCGTTGGGAGGTTTGCCAGAAGGCCGATTCTCTCGGTTCGACGGAGCACCTCATCCAGATTGTCGAACGCGCGCCAGCAGGAACCATGTTCGCCGTCGGAACCGAGATTCACCTCGTCAACCGAATGGCTCATCGCTTCGCAGCACAGGGTAAGCGCGTCATCACCCTCGACGATACCGGCTGCCTCTGCACCACCATGTACCGCATCAGCCCGCAGCACCTTGCGTGGGCGCTTGAAAATCTCGTCGAAGGACGAGTCGTCAACCGCATCCAGGTGCGCAAGAGCGTGAAGCAGTGGGCGCGGGTTGCGCTGGATCGCATGCTGGAGATTGCGTAATCGCGGCCCGGCCTCGATACGTCTGCGGGCGTAGGCCACGATTCCATCAAGTGCCCGGATAGAGTCCGCTGGTGATGTCGTGCGCTGCTTGCGTGATGCTTTCCGGCCGGCCGAGATCGCGCCAGTAGGTGCCATCCGCAGAATAGGAGACGATCCGTTCGCCGAGCGCGGCGAGGCGCAAGTACACGTCGATGATGGAGAATGCGCCTTTTTCCTGCATCAACGGGAAAATGCGCGGCGAGAGAACGTGGATGCCGCAAAAGGCGCGTGCCTGCGCGTCGTGCGAGGGGCGGGCCCATTCCGGCTGGCCGTCGACGCCAGCGCGACGGCCGCAGAGCAGGCCTCTGGAATCAAAAAGCAAATAGCGCGACGTGTGGCGATCCTGGATGGCGAGCGTGGCGAGAGCGGCGCTCTCACTGTGGAACTGCACCATGTGGCCGAGGTCGACTGTGCTGAGGACATCGACGTTGTGGACAAGGAACGGCTCGTCGGGGTTGGCTCCATCGACGAAGAAAGGCGCGGCTTTCTTCAATCCGCCGCCGGTATCGAGGAGATTTTCTTCGCGGGAGATTTCAACTCTCATGCCGAAGTTGTTGTGCGTGCGGAGGAAGGCGGCGACTTGATCGGCGAAGTGATGCGTGTTGACGATGACCTCGTTCACGCCGAAGGAGCGCAGGCGTTGCAGGGTGATCTCAAGCAGCGTGCGTCCGGAGACCTCGACCAGCGCCTTGGGACGGTCGTCAGTGAGTGGCCGCAGGCGCGTGCCCATCCCAGCGGCGAGAATCATCGCCTTCATCGGCCCATCTTCTCCAACTCGATGTGGCGGACCTCGACCTGCAGGCCGCTGCGGCTGCGCAAGTGTTTTGCCAACTGCTCGGCGAGAAAGACGGAGCGATGCTGTCCGCCGGTGCAGCCGAAGGAGACCATGAGGTGGTCGAAGCCGCGCTGGTGATAGGCGCTGACGCTGGCATCGACCAGCGACTCGGCGCTGGCCAAGAAGCGGTGCACGCTTTCCTGCTGCATGAGGTATTCGATGACGGGAGCG
This sequence comes from Acidobacteriota bacterium, assembly GCA_028873155.1. GTDB lineage: Bacteria > Acidobacteriota > Terriglobia > Terriglobales > Acidobacteriaceae > Telmatobacter. The sequence continues at coordinate 1,193 of JAGWML010000060.1, read as the reverse complement.
TCTTTGCCCGTGAGCGAACGGAAGCGCTCTTCACGGCCGGGATTGGGGAGGCTGCGCGCGTCGAAGATGAAGCCGCCACCGTTGCCGGAGGGGTCGGTGGGCATCTCTCGATGAAACGAAAAACTGCACACGCGCACGGTAAGGTCGGGCACTGAGACTGCGAGGGCCTGCAGCTTTTCTGAGGCGAGCATGCCCTGGACGGCTTCCATGAGCGTGGGCAGAGCGACGGGCAACTGCACGTGATGCGCGAGCCAACGGAGATTTTTGAGGGCGTAGGGAACGCTCTGAAGGAAGTGGGCCTTGCGCTCGTAGAAGCCGCGGAAGCCATAGGCGCCGAGTGCCTGGAAGATGCGCACATAGACATAGGCGTAGTAGTGATGCAGGAAGGCGGCGCGATCGACGGGGATGTGCTGGCGGAGCGCGTCGAGATAGTGATCGAGCAACTGCTGGCGCATCTCCGGCGGCAGATCGGCCTTGCCATCGAAGAGCAGCGAGGCGATGTCGTAGTGGAGCGCGCCGCGGCGGCCGCCCTGGTAGTCGAGAAACCAGGGCTCGCCATCGCGCAGCATGATGTTGCGTGACTGGAAATCGCGATAGAGAAAGTAATCGTGGTCAGCGGTGAGCAGGAAGCGGGTGAGCCGGCCGAAGTCGTCTTCGAGGGCCTGTTCATTGAAAGGGATTCCGGCGAGCCGCAGGAAGTAGTACTTGAAGTAGTTCAGGTCCCAGTTGATCGATTGGCGATCGAAGCTGGCGCGGGGATAGCAGACCTTGTAGTTGAGGTCGCGGCCGGCCTCAACCTGGAAGCGGGGCAGCGCGGTGACGACTTTGCGGTAGGCCTCGACGACCTCGGACGCGACGGCGTCACCTGTGCGGTGCTGACCGAGGAATTCGTAGAGCGTGGTGCTGCCTAGGTCTTCTTCAAGATAGGCGCCCTCGTCGAGCGACTCCGCGTAGATTTCAGGAACGGGCAGGCCATGGCGGCGGAAGTGGCGGGAGAACTCAAGGAAGGCGACATTCTCTTCGCGGACGGGATTGACGATGCCGATCGCGGAGCGGCCTGCGCCGGTGAGCCGCAGAATTGCGCGTCCGGAGCCGCCGAGCTGACCCTGGACGGGCGCGACGGATTGAGGGGCGGTTTGGAAGCGCTGTTCGAAGAGCCGTTCAAGAACGTCCATGTGCATCTTTCCAAAGGT
>JAGWML010000295.1 GCA_028873155.1 Acidobacteriota bacterium | reverse complement strand
CGGCGCTTGCCTCACATCTGTCGCCCGATGGTGCCGACCGCCTCGAATCTGCACTGGCGCGCCGGCTTGATCGCATGACTCGGCAGATGGAGCTCATCGAGCGGCACGTCACGATCTCAAATGAGGCGTTGGCGGTGTTCGTGCGCTTCTGGCTGACCAGCACGCCCCCGCTTCCGGACACGGCGCTTGCTGCTGCCCAGACCAAGGGGCGCGAGCGTTACGAAGGTTTCGTCGAAGCACTCGGACGGCGCTTGGCGCGCGGTCGCAAACTCGCCGACGAGATCAGCCAGGATGTCGCTCCGACGGCGGCCGACAGCGATAGAGAGTCCCATTAGCGGCCTCGTCGAATTTCCGGTCCCAGGCCGGAGCTACCTTGGCACCCGTGGCGAAGAATTGCTGCTCGAGTGGGAACGCACCGTTGATCCAAGCAACTGAGTCATTCCGGTCGTGTCATGAGCGCAAGCGAGTTCACACTAAGCCCGAGCCGGCGCCTTATCGCGCCAACGCCGAAACGCGATCACTGTCCACACGGCTTCGACAAGTCCGAACGGCCACGCGCCTTGCAAGAAGCCATACGCCGAGCCGAGGGCGCAGGCGAAGGCGAAGGCGAAGGCGAAGGCGAAGGCCAGAATGAACCAGTGACTTCGATCCTCAAGTGCATAGCAGATGAGCATCATCGTGACGGCAAACAGGCCAAAGAGCGTGAGCGGGTTCACGAGGGCCTGGCCAAGTCTTCGAGGATCGCGCAGTCGGGACCGGGCCCGCCCGCACACGACGCATCGCAGGTCGCGATGAAACCGGCGATACTTCGCTCCAGCCCTTTCAGTTCATTCAACTTGGCACGCACAGCCAGCAAATGCTCCTGCGCGACGTTTCGTGCATCCATGCACGATCGCTCGCGGTCCTGAACGAGCGCCACGAGCGATCTGACCTGTTCGATCGAAAAGCCGAACTCGCGGCAGCGACGAATGAACGTCAGCCGCTTCACATCTTGCTCGCCGTAGGCTCGTTGCCCACCCGCGTCCCGATCCGCCGGCCGTAACAGTCCGATCTCTTCGTAGTAGCGGATGGTTGGGGCATTTGTGCCCGTGCGTGCCGCCAGGGCTCCGATCCTCAGATGGGGCATCGTGCGGTCTCCTGAACTTACCTCTTGAACCTCAAGTTACTTGAGGGTCTATCCGTGGGCAAATGGAACCCGCCGGTCAAACGCTGCGCGGGCGCAACCGTGAAGGGAGAGGTGAATGCCATGACGAATGCTGTAAGCGCACCGATAGCCTGCACACTGAACCCGGGCGACTACAAGTCGCGTCTTGCGTGGATTGCCGATCTCAGCCGCGATGCTTTGCGAAGCCAAACGCGCCGCGATCTACAATTGGAGCTGATTTATTCGGCCGATGCTGGGCAACGTGTTCGCGAGATGGTGCGAAAGGAGCAGGACTGCTGTGCTTTCCTGACCTTCCACATAGACGAGAGCCCGGATGAAATCCGGCTCACAATCGAGGCACCAGAGAGCGCTCGCGACGCCGCCGACATGCTCTTCGACCAGTTCTTACCGTCCGCAGAAGCTCGCGCGGGCTGCGGTTGTTGCTAACGCCCTTGAGCATCTGCAGAGGAGAAATCTCGTGCCGGAACAACAACAGCCGACGAACATGGCCAGTGCCGGTGCCTTTGCCATCACCGCCGCAACGGGAGCAGCCGTGTGCGCGGCATGTTGCGTTCTGCCTTTTGCGCTTCCCGCCGTGGTGCTGGCCGGTGTTGGCAGCCTGCTAGCCTTGCTCGCGGGCGCGCTAGTCTGGGTCACTGCTTTAGCGGTCGTCGCCATCGCGGGCGCCTGGGCATGGATCGGATGGCAGAGCCTACGATCAAGAAGTCGACCCGCTCAACGGACGCTCTGCGTAATGGGAAGCGCAACCGCGCTTACTGCCATTGCGGTGATGTGGCCGCGGGTCGAACCAACTCTCATCCACATGCTCTTGCGATAAAGAGGGTGCAGGCACACCGTCCCGCAATGGCCCAGACCAAGCCGTCAGCAATCCGAGCTGAGGTCTGCAGAGGGACCCGTTCGAACCACTCAAAGGCACCTACCAGGTGTCGCTTCTACCCGAAGTCGAATTCGCAATGAACCGATTGTCGCGGACCCCATCGGCCTGAGTAACGATCCTACCGCCCGCCTGTATCTCTATCCCAGAGCCCTCCTGCTGCATCATCGTTGTTGCGAAGACCCATTTCCGGCTCTTTCTAATCAACCCCGCTGACATCCGCCTCTGAGTTGAGGCGTCTTGCGGGGCTCAAGTGACGACAATCTCCCTCCGGTCCGAATCTTTTGCCCGCGGTGCGCGCATGCTGCGCACCGCGCTCGGCCCTGCGATCTCCGGCTATCTT
>JAGWML010000059.1 GCA_028873155.1 Acidobacteriota bacterium | reverse complement strand
GCTGAGAAGCTTGAGGGATGCGCCCTGGTTTTTCGCCGTGGTATAGGCGCTCACCAGCTCGCCCAGACCCGAACTGTCGATGTAATTCACATCGCCCATATTGAGCAGGATGCTCTTCATGCCTTTACTGATCAGGTCGCGAATCGCTTCGCGAAGCTGAACGCTGCCTTCGCCCAAGGTAATCCGCCCGCTAAGATCGAGAACTGTTACGCCGTCCAACTCACGGGAAGCAATTGTCAGAGCCACGGTAACTCCTCCTTCATTGTGGTGATACGTTTATAGCATTTTCAGGTTGCGGTGGGAGAGGATTTTGCGCTGAGCAATTGTAGGCCGCTCAGCATGTCTTGAATCGACCGGATTCAGGTGGCCGCCGCCGGCGAAAGATACTTCACCAGCGTCACCTCGGTGCCGGGATGGATCTGCCGGAAGTGCACCTCGTCCATGAACGAGCGGATCAGAAAGATGCCCCTGCCCGTGCCGCGCAGCAGGTTTTCAGGAGCCAGCGGATCGGGAATCTTGTCAGGGTCCAGGCCCGGCCCCTGGTCCGCGATGGAAATAACGAGGGACTTGCCGGTGTTTTCAAAGCTGGCTCTCACCTTCTTGGCAGGGTCGTACTCGTTCCCGTGCAGCACTGCGTTCACCGCAGCCTCGCGCACCGCCATGGTAAAGCCAAAGCGCGCGTCCTCGTCGATGCCGGCGTCGGCGGCGAGCTTTTCAGCCGCTGCTTCAATCTCCGCCACACTGTCCATTGTGGAACTCAGCGCGAACTCCAGCTTCTTCGCTCCCGGCTTTTCCAATGGAATTGCCTCCTCCTCAGCCGGGACAGAATCACTGCGCGCTGCCGCGTGAGGAACCTGCTGGCAGTTTCAGGGGTCAACGTCGATGTGTCAAGGGTCAGCCGTGCCTCCGATGAGTCCGGCGAAAATCTCCCCGCGCGCCGCCGCGGCACAACTGCGCTGGAAGAGGCTACACTCTCCACATGCATCCGCGAACGACAACGCGCGTCAGCCTCACAGCCCTGCTGGGCATGCCGGTGACGGATGCGCAAGGCCACATTCGCGGCAAGCTCCGCGACATCGCCGTGGCCACCGGACCTGACGCGGGCAAGGTCGCCGGCCTGGTGCTCAAAACGCGCGCAGGACTCTGCATAGTGCCTTCGCAAGAAGTGATGGAGACGCCCGCTGGGACGCTCGAGCTGCGTTCGGTGGAGGCGCTCACGCCGCTCCGGGACCAGGGCAACTTTCTCTATCTGCAACAGGACCTGGTGGACCGGCAGATTATCGACATCCACGGGCGCAAGGTGGTCCGCGTGAACGACGTGGACCTGGAGTGGCTGGGCCACGGATCGGTGCATCTGCTCCGCGTGGCCGAGGTGGAAGTGGGCCTGCGGGGCGCCTTTCGCCGCGTGTTCAAGGGTCTGCTGCCGCGGCCTTCGCTCGAAAGGCTTTCGCGGAGGCTTGCTCCACGCGGCATACCCTGGCAGTTTGTGGATGTGATCGAGGTCGACCCGGCCCGCCGCGTCAAGCTGCGCATCGAGCACGAGCGGCTGGCGGAGATGCACCCCTCGGACCTGGCTGAAATTCTGGAAGATCTGGCGCCGGCGGAGCGCGAGGCCATCTTCACCTCGCTCGACGAAGAGGTGGCCGCCGAGACGCTGGAGGAGGTCGAGCCGAAGCTGCAGAAGGCGCTGCTGGAAAAGCTGGACGAAGAGAAGATTGCCGATATTGTGGAGGAGATGGACCCCGGCGCCGCTGCGGACTTGCTGGCCGAACTGTCCGAGGAGCAGTCCGACGCGATTCTGGAAGAGATGGAGCCGGAAGAACGGCAGGAAGTGGCCGAGCTGCTGGAGTTCGACGAGCACTCCGCTGCGGGCTGCATGACCACTGATTTTGTCTTTCTTGGCACAGGCGCCACCGTGGCGCAGGCAGTGCAGGCGCTGCGCAGCTTTGACGGCGATCCGGAGAGCGTGACAGAGATCTACCTGCTGGATGAGAAACGGGTCCTCAAAGGCGCTGTGGCCCTGGCGCGGCTCGTCATGGCGCAGCCGGAGGCACATCTGTCCGTGCTGACCGAGCCGCGCGTGCTGAGCTGCCCTGCGGAAATGAAGCAAAATGAGCTGGCTGAGATGTTTGACAAGTACAACCTGCATGCTCTGCCCGTTGTGGACAGGGAGGGCCGGATGGTGGGCGTGGTTCAGGCGGACCACGTGATCAGCTTCCTGCGCGATAAGCTCTAGCCCTTCCGCCGGAGGGAATTTGAGCGTTTTGCTCCAGAACGATTACCAATTCGGGTTGCAGGCCCAAGAAATCTCTGGCAGGATACTCAATCTGTGAAACAATTTATAGATGATGCAGCTTCCTAAGATCATCCAGGGCGGGATGGGTGTCGGCGTCTCGAATTGGCGTCTGGCTCAGACCGTCTCGCGGATGGGCCAACTCGGTGTCGTCTCCGGCACGGCGCTCGATTCGCTTTTTCTGCGCAGGCTGGCAGACGGCGACCTGGGCGGCCACATGCGCCGTGGACTCGACGCGTTTCCCTTTCCCGAGATGGCGCGCCGCATCTGGAATGACTACTTTGTTCCGGGCGGCAAGGCCGCCGATGCGTCGTATCCCAACGCTCCCATGCATCAGCGCGTGGAACCGCGCAAGCTGATCGAGCTCTGCATTGTCAGCAATTTTGTCGAGGTGTTTCTGGCCCGTGAAGGCCATAAGAACCCGGTGGGCATCAATTTCCTTGAGAAGGTCCAGATGCCGCACCTGGCATCCATTTATGGAGCCATGCTGGCTGGCGTGGGCTATGTACTGATGGGAGCAGGCATTCCTCTGCACATCCCCGGCGTGCTCGATGCCTATGCCGAGCATCACGCTGCTGAATACAAGCTGGCTGTGACCGGCGCTGCGGCGGACCAGGACACGATGATGCGGTTCAACCCGGCCGACTACCTGGAAGGCGCTCTGCCGCTGCTCGAGCGCCCCCGGTTCCTGGCCATTGTCTCCTCCAATACTCTTGCTGCAACAATGCTGCGCCGGGCCAATGGCCGTGTGGATGGATTTGTGATTGAGAGCCCCACGGCTGGCGGGCACAACGCGCCGCCGCGCGGCAAGCTCCAATTGAATGACGCAGGCGAGCCCATCTACGGCGATCGCGACCGGGTGGACTTCGCAGGCTTCCGCGAGATGGGCGTGCCCTTCTGGCTGGCTGGCGGCTACGGAGACGCTGCCAAGCTGCGAGAAGCCCTGGCCGAAGGCGCTGCCGGCATCCAGGTGGGAACTGCCTTCGCGTTCAGCGACGAATCCGGGATCCTGCCCGAGATAAAGAAACAGCTCATCGCGCAGGCCAAGGCAGGCCTAACCTCTGTTTTCACCGATCCGCTGGCATCGCCGACCGGATTCCCCTTCAAAGTGGCCCAGTTGGACGGAACGGCTTCCAGCCTGCCGATTTACCAGGAGCGCACGCGTGTCTGCGACCTCGGCTATCTCCGCGAGCCCTATGCGACAGAAACCGGTAGCATTGGCTACCGCTGCGCAGCAGAACCCGTAGCGAACTATCTGGCAAAAGGCGGCAAAGTCGAAGAAACAGTGGGGCGGAAATGCCTCTGCAATGCGCTGCTGGCCAACGTCGGCCACGGGCAGTCCCGCAAGGACGGCAGCGTGGAACCGGCCCTGGTGACCGCCGGAGACGACTTGAGCTCCGTGTCCCAGTTCCTGGCGCCGGGACAGCAGAGCTACTCCGCGGCCGATGTGGTGCGCGCTCTGCTCAAGCCGGCTGCTGAGAGCGTCGAGGTTACCCCGGGCTCTGGGCGGATTCTGGCCGCGACGGCCTGAAATCGGTTCATCCCCCGGCAATCGCTCCAATAATCAGAAGCGGTTCCCTGCCTTGCACCACTGCATCCGGCAACGGATTGTCTGGCGAGACGAGCGAGATGTCCTCTGCGCAGGCAAAGAAGCGCAGGAAGGGGCGGCGCTGCAGCGTGCCGTGGTCGCGAATTGTGCCCGCGAGCATGGGATAGCGGGATTCCAGAGCGTCTAGAACAGCACGCACGGTGACGGGACCCGGGACGGCGAGGGACACCTCGCCGTCGATCTTCGCCAGATTCCGCAGATGGTAAGGGAGTTGCACGCGTACCTGGGCGATGGCTGTCTCGTCCTTGTCCGTCATGGCAACGTCTGCACTTCGACGGAAAGGACCGCGGGCAAGTCGTTGACGATGGGCTCCCAGGTATCGCCGCCGTTGGGCGAAACGAAGACGTGGCCGCCGGTTGTTCCAAAGTAGATTCCGCAGTCGTCGAGCCTGTCCACCGCCATGGCGTCGCGAAGCACATCGACATAGCAGTTGCTCTGCGGCAGTCCCTTCGTGAGCGCCTCCCACTCATTGCCTCCGGATCGGCTGCGATAGACCTGCAACTTGCCGTCGATGGGGAAATGCTCCGAATCGCTCTTGATGGGCACCACGTAGATGGTCTCGGGCTGGTGCGCGTGCACGTCAATCACGAACCCAAAGTCGGTGGGCAGGTTGCCGCTCACCTCGCGCCAGTTGTCCCCCGCGTCGTCGGTGCGCATCACGTCCCAGTGCTTCTGCATGAAGAGAGTATCGGGCTTTGAGGGATGCATGGCGACGTGGTGCACGCAGTGACCCACCTCGGCATTTGGATCGGGCATGAAGTTGGAGACCAGTCCCTTGTTGATGGGCTTCCAGGACTTGCCTCCGTTGTCGGTGCGGAAGGCTCCAGCGGCGGAGATAGCGATATAGATTCGGTCGGGATTCGTGGGGTCGAGGATGATGGTATGCAGGCCCATGCCGCCTGCGCCGGGTTGCCAGTTGGGGCCGGTGCCGTGGCCGCGCAGGCCCGAGAGTTCCTGCCAGCTTTCGCCGCCATCGGTAGAGCGGAAGAGCGCAGCATCTTCCACGCCGGCGTAAACCGTGTTTGCTTCCACGAGGGATGGCTCGATATGCCAGACGCGCTTGAACTCCCAGGGATGCTGTGTGCCGTCGTACCACTGGTGTGTGGTGAGCGGCGCGCCGGTTTCAGCGGACGTGTCGTAGAGGAAGCGGTTCGGCGCTTTGTTGGGAAATGCGGGCATGCCTTCGCCCGGTTGCAGGCCGGGCTGTTGCCAGGTCTTGCCGCCGTCGTCCGAGCGCTGGATCAACTGGCCAAACCAGCCGCTGGTCTGCGAAACGTAGATGCGGTTCGGGTCCACCGGCGAACCCTTCATGTGGTAGATCTCCCAGCCGGCAAAGTGCGGGCCAGAGACCTGCCAGTCCTTGCGTTTGCCGTCAGAGGAGAGGATGAACGCGCCTTTGCGCGTGCCTACAAGTACCCGGACTGAACTCATTTTGACCTCCGAGCGGCAGGGCTGGGGTGGTGCCTTTCTGCCGCGATCTGGATAAGTGAGGAAGATGCACCGTCATTTTGACCGAATTGCATTGCCGCGAACAAGTCCTAATCGCTCCCATACACAGTAAATGCAATAGACTTGAAGCTGGAAAAGATTGATGCTCAAGTTTTTTGGTGGGAAAGAGAAAGAACCGCAGAGCGCCGGTGCGGCATTGGATGCCGGCGCCGGGAAGTCCGGCTTTTTCAGCCGGATGAAGCAGGCGGTCACGCGCACGCGGGAGTCGTTTACTGCGAAGATTGAGGATCTGGTTGCCCTGACGCGGACCGTGGACGAAGCGGCGCTGGAGGATCTGGAAGCCGCCCTACTGACGAGCGACCTGGGCGTACAGACGACAACGGAGATCCTGGAGGCGCTGCGGGAACACGCGAAGCGCCAGGCGATCGAAGGCGGAGCGGAGCTGCGCGGGCTTCTGAAAGAGCAGTTGCGCGGCATGCTGGAGGCCCCGCAGCGACCAGTGCCCGATCCGGCTCCGCCGAAGGTGACATTCCTCGTCGGCGTGAACGGGACAGGCAAGACGACGACAAGCGGCAAGCTGGCGGCCTGGTACCGAGGATTGGGCAAGTCAGTCCTGCTGTGCGCGGCAGATACGTTTCGCGCGGCGGCGATTGAGCAGCTTGAGGTGTGGGCGGGGCGCAGCGGCGTGGAGATGATCAAGACCCGGCAGGGCGGCGATCCCGCGGCGGTTCTGTACGACGCCGCGAACGCAGCGAAGGCGCGGAAGATCGACGAGCTGATTGTGGACACGGCGGGACGGCTGCACACAAAAACTGGCCTGATGGATGAGCTGGACAAGATGCGGCGGACGGCTGCGAAGCTCATTCCCGGCGCTCCGCATGAGGTGCTGCTGGTGATGGACGCGACCACAGGCCAGAACGGACTGCAGCAGGCGCGGCTGTTTACGCAGGCGGCCGGAGTGACCGGCATTGTGATCACGAAGCTGGATGGGACCGCGAAGGGCGGCATTGCCGTGGCGATTGCGCGCGAGTTGAGCCTGCCGGTGCGCTATGTGGGCGTGGGCGAAAAGATGGACGACCTGCTGGAGTTTGACGCCGGGGCGTTTGTGGATGCGCTGGTTGGCTGACTGTTGCAACATCTGAATGGAATCGCACGTGGAGAAACACGAACAGGACAGGGGATGGATGCAACGTGCGCTCGAGCTGGCGCGGCGCGGCATTGGCGTTGCATCGCCCAATCCTGCGGTTGGGTGCGTGATTCTGGATCGCTCCGGGCAGGTGGTGGGCGAGGGCTGGCATGAATATGACCTGCGCGACCATGCCGAGATCGTGGCCTTGCGCGAGGCACAGCAACATGCCAACACGAACCAGAAAGAGAATCGGCTGAAGGGCGGAACGGCCTACGTGACGCTGGAGCCCTGCAATCACACGGGCCGCACCGGGCCGTGCACGGAAGCGTTGATCGCAGCCGGCCTTGGTCGAGTGGTGGCGGCGACGCTTGACCCCAATCCACAGGTGGCCGGGCACGGGCTCGAACGGCTGCGTGCGGCAGGAGTGGAGACGAGCGTTGGCGTCTGTGAAGACGAGGCGCGGCGGCTGAATGAAGGCTTTGCGCGCTGGAGCCAGAGCGGACGCCCCTTTGTTCTGATGAAAGTCGCGATGACGCTGGACGGACGGATTGCGCCACCGGCCGGGATGCATGCGAAGCGTGAGCCCTACTGGATCACCTGCGAGGCCGCACGGGCGGCAGTACAGACACTGCGCTGGCAGGCCGACGCCGCGCTGACCGGCGTGGACACGGTGCTGGCGGACGACCCGATGCTGACGGACCGGAGCGGCCTGCGCCGTCGGCGGCCTCTGCTTCGTGTGGTGCTGGACTCGGCGCTGCGCATGCCGCTGGACTCGAAGATGGTACGCGGCGCACAGAACGATGTGGTCGTCTTCACCGTGTCAAAAGACGAGACACGTGCCGAGGCTCTCCGCGCGCGGGGTGTGCGCGTGGAAGTATTGCAGGCCGACGGTGGCCGCGTGCCGCTGGACCGCGTGCTGGAGAAGCTGGGTGCAGAAGGAATCCTCTCCATGTTGACTGAGACGGGAACGCGGCTGAACACCGCGCTGCTGGCTGCGAATCTGGTGGACCGCGTGCATCTCTTTGTTGCACCGCAGATTATGGGGTCGGATGCGGTACCGGCGTTTCGCGGGATGCCGCATTTTGTGCAGTTGGGGTCGATGGAAGTGGAACGGTATGGCAACGACCTGGGGTTGTGTTCGCTGCTGCGCGATCCATGGCCCGCGACGTCGCCCGCGGCTTGATGCGCACGGACCGATTTTGGCGTCTAATAGAAGCAGAGCGGCTGACCCCGTCGTTTGGCATTTGAAGAGAAGAGGTAGGGAAGATGGTTGTGTCTCCTGTCGTCACGGCCGTGGTGTCGCTGGTGGGTTTGTGCGGCGTGCTGGCGTGGCGCGTGCGTGAGGGCCGCTCGGCAGTGACGGTGAAGAAGCTCGTAATGCCGCCGGTGGGGATGGCCACGGGCTTCTCAATGTTTGTGATGCCGATGTTTCGCGTTCCGCTGACGTGGGCGCTGGCTGCTTTTGCGATTGGTGCAGTGGTGCTGGCATATCCCCTGCTGCTCACTTCGAGCCTGCGGCGCGAGGGCGACGCGATCATGATGAAGCGGTCGAGCGCGTTTTTTGCGGTGGTGATTGTGCTGGCTGCTGTGCGCTATTTTGCGCGCGGATATCTTGACAAGTATCTAACACTGGAGCAGACTGGGGGGCTGTTTTTCGTTCTGGCCTTCGGGATGATCCTGCGGTGGCGGATGAAGCTGCTCTCGCTCTACATGAAGCTGACAGGACCCGATGGGGCGCTTCAGGTTGCACCCGAAGAAGCCGCCATCAGCGAGTAGGCAGGACGCCGCCAATGCGCGCCTGCACAGGCTTGTCTCGTAGAATCAAAGCATGTTTACCGGCATTATTGAGCAGACTGGAACGCTGATCGGACTGACCGATCGCGGAGGCGTGCGGCGGATTGCGGTGGATGCGCCGGGCATTGCAGGGCGGCTGCGCGAAGGCGATTCGCTGGGGGTTTCCGGCGTATGTCTGACGGCGCTGGATGTGAACCCCACTTATTTCTACGCAGACCTGGCATCGGAAACGCTCGACAAGACCTCGCTTGGTTCGCTGAGTGCCGGCGCACTGGTGAATCTTGAGCTGCCGACAGCGGCAGGCAGTCCGCTGGGCGGGCACGTGGTGCAGGGGCATGTGGACGGATGCGGCGTCATGACCGCGCTCGACCCGGTGGTTCCCGTTGCAAGTCCGAACTTCAATTCTGAGACCACAGACTGGACGCTGAAGGTGCGCGTGCCCGAGAACGTGCGGCAGTGGATGGTGCCCAAGGGTTCGGTGGCGATTGAGGGAATCAGCCTGACCATTGCCGCCTTTGACGGCGAGACGGTGACAGTGGCGATTCTGCCGCTGACGTATTGGCGGACCAATTTGCACACGCTCAAGCAGGGCGCGCCGGTAAACGTGGAGGCGGATGTGCTGGTGAAGCTGGCCCATGCGCAGATGCAGGCTGCGAAAAAGCCTGACCTTGAACTGACAGAAGCATGGCTTGTGGCGCAGGGCTATTGAGTCCAGGGCGCTCGCGGCTCCGATTGCGAGGCGCCGCGGAATACGCTCAAGGCTTTGAGTCCGAACCTTCCTCGGATTGAATGGCCGATTCAATACGGTCCCACAGATCATCTTCAGGGGGCTCGGCGGGGAGCAACTGGCGCGCTGCCTCCGCAATGGTCTGCAGATCCGCCAGGAGCGCACGACACCTGGGGCACTGCATCAGATGCGGATGCTGACTGATGTCCTCGCCGGAACCAATCAGATCGGCCAGTTGAGCCTGGAACTCCTCGCAACTCATGTCACCCGGCTTATTGGTCATTTCCGGCCGTCCTTTCGGCTGGCAGTGCGCAGGGCGTCGCGCAGCTTGAGTCGCGCCTTGTGCAGTTGCGATTTGCTGTTGCCAATGGAGCAGTCCAGCATGGAAGCAATCTCATTGTGCTCATAGCCCTCAATGTCATGCAAAACGAAGATGAGGCGGTAGCCTGCGGGGAGATCTCCGATGGCGCGCTCAAGGGCGAGCCGGTCGATCGATCCGGTGAGAGACAGATCCGGAGCGCCAAAGCTGCGACCGGGTCCGTCATCGTGCGTCGGCTCCATGGCTTCATCCAGCGAGGTCAGTTGGAGTCCCTTCTTGCGCAGATGCATGAGGACGACATTGACCGCCATTCGATGGAGCCACGTGGAGAAGGCGGAGTCGCCTCGGAAGGTCGCAATCTTGCGATGAAGCTGAAGGAACGCCTCCTGCGTAAGGTCCTCGGCTTCGGCAACGTTGTTGACCATGCGCAGGCAGAGTGAATAAACGCGGCGCTTGTGCAGCGCGTACAGCTGGGCAAATGCATGGTGATCGCCAGTCTGCGCGCGAGCAAGCACATCATCCACAGAAGACGCGGGCGAAGCCCCGGCAGCAGAACCGGATTGCACCCCGTCTGGCTGCGGTTCCACAGCGGTTTTCGCAGCGGGCGTTTGTGCTCGCGGGGGAGAGGTCGTTCGGGACATACACATCCTTTGTTGGCGACTGCGGCACTTTGACGTGCATGGTGCTGCGCTGGGCCCCTAACCTCGTTAGTATAAGGTGCAGTGGCAGGCATCAGGAAAGGCGTAGCGAGCACCCGCGCAAACCGTGCTGAACCGGACGTTGAACGTGTCACCCTGAGCGGCCTCGTGGACAGATTCGCTTTGAAGGTGCGGGAGAAATAATCTTGGCGAGAGGGTCGGCGGTGCGAAAGAGCATTCAGTGTTGGCTCGGCGTGCTGCTGATGGCCTGGATTATGGCATGCCCTTCCTGCGCGATCTGCCGAGCCCAAGCTGGATCCGACGGCGCAGGAACTGAGAATTCATCGGCGGTTGCCTCCGCTGCTGCCGTGGCCGCACCCGACGCTGTTGAAGAGGATCGGGCGGGCAAGTGGGCGGGGTTGAAGGTCAGCAGCATCTCCTTCGAGGGAGTGAGCGCTGCCCGGCTCGCTCCACTGCCAGACCATCTCGCACAGAGTGCAGCCAGCGTGTTGAGCGAAGAAAAGATTGCCGCCAGCTTGCGTCAGCTGTACGCAACCGGCCTGTATGACAGTGTGGAAGCCGCAGGCACTCGCACCGCGGACGGCATCGCGCTGATCTTCCGGGGCAAGCCCGCGAAGTTTATCGGCAGGGTCACAGTAGACGGCGCAAAAGGCGCGACATTAAATACGCAGCTGGAGTACGCAAGCCGCCTCACGGCGGGGACAAGATTCAGCGAGGCGCGGCTCACAGAAGGACTCTCGCAGATGCACGAGATTCTGGCCGATAACGGCTTTCATGAGCCGGTCATCACGCAAAAGCTGACCGAGCACCCGGAAGATCAGCTCGTGGACATCGATTTTCACGTGACGTCAGGACCACAGGCACGCGTCGGAGATGTCCAGGTAACTGGCGACTCCGGCATGAGTTCGGCCGAGTTCGAGAGGTTGGCCAGACTCCGCCGCGGCGCCCACATCGACCACGACACCTCAAACCGCGCGCTGACGGGCGTGCTCAAGCACTACCAGAAGCAGAATCATCTTGAGGCAGAGATCAAACTCACCTCGCAAGACTATGTGCCTGCGACCGACGTGGCGAACTTCCAGTTCTCCGCGCATAGTGGCCCAGTCGTGTCAGTCCGTCTGGAGGGAGCCAACATCGATCCGGACCGGCTGAAGCGTGCCGTCCCTATTTATGAAGAAGGCACTGTTGACGAGGACTTGCTGAATGAAGGGAACCGCCGTCTCAGGGATTATTTTCAACGGCAGGGCTATTTTGACGTGAAGGTCGCGCACCAGCGACTGACACCCAATGCCAACGAAGTGGACATCGTCTTTACGGTTGAACTCGGGCAGCGACGCCGCGTGGAAAAGGTAGAAGTTGCCGGAAATCACTATTTCGACTCCGCGACTTTGAAAGATCTTCTCAGTGTGCGAGCAGCCGACTACCTGGATCACCACGGAAGCTACAGCCAGGCTCTCGTAGCCGCGGATGTGAGCGCACTGCAGGTAGCGTATCGGAACAACGGCTTCTCCGCGATCAACGTCACTCCTTCCGTTGCCGCCATTCCTCCGCGGCACGGAACAGGCAGTGGCAAACCATCGGGGCTTTCGGTCGTCTACAACATTGTGGAAGGCCCGCAGCAGCGCGTTGGAACTGTGCAGTTGGAAGGCAATAGCCACGTGGCGGAAAAGAATTTGACTGCGCTGTTGAACACGGCGCCCGGCCAGCTTCTTTCGCCACAGAATCTGGCTGGCGATCGCGATGCACTGCTGACGGATTACCTGGCGCGCGGGTTCGAGCAGGCTGAGGTGACCGTTTCTCAGCAGACTGACCCTCGCGATGGCGGCCTGGTGGACGTGACCTTTCATATCCACGAAGGCGAGCAGGTGTTTGTCCGAAATGTGCTGCTGACGGGTCTGCACTTCACGCGTCCGTCAACCGTGGCTCACGCGATCACCCTCCATCCGAATGATCCTCTGGACCAATCGGCACTGGCCCAGACGCAAAGCAACCTGTATAACTTCGCCCTCTTCAATGAAGTCAGGACAGCGATCCAAAATCCGCGCGGCAATGAACAGTACAAGACCGTTCTTGTGCAGACAACGGAGGCACGTCGCTGGGCTCTTACATACGGATTTGGTTTCGAGACTCAGACGGGTCAGCCGCAAAATAACTGTGCCGGATTCAAGGTCACGGGCACGCCCTGCAATCCGAACGGCAAGACTGGCATCAGCCCGCGCGTGCTGGGCAGCGTGACCCGGAACAATCTCTTTGGCAGAGAGCAATCGGCGTCGATTCAGGGTACTTACGGCCTGCTGGAGCAGGAGATCAATCTCGTCTATCAGAATCCGCATTTCCATGGAAACCGCAACTTCGGCCTGACCTTTACCGGTGGCTATGCCAACAGCCAGGATGTCACGACGTATGTCGCATCAAAGCTGGATGCCGGACTGCGCGTGACCGAGAATTTCAATTCGCCCGGCGCTGGCATTTCGCGGGCAAACACCTTCATCTACGAATTCGACTTTCGCCGCGTGAAGGTTGCATCGGACAGCCTGCAGGTGTATCCGGCAGCGATTCCGCAGCTCGCCGCAGCGGTTCGCGTGGGCGGACCGGGCTTTACGTGGATTCGGGACACGCGCGATTCACCGCTGGATGCGCACCGCGGAACGTATTTGAGCTTTCAGGAGTTCATTTCAAATCATGTGTTCGGTGCGGAGGCGCAGTTTAACCGCCTGGACGTTTCGCACTCCAACTACTTTGGCTTTGACCATGGGCGCATTGTGCTGGCGCGAAATACACGCTACGCGCAGGAGCGAGCCTACGGCCCGGCAGCGGATGAGTTGATTCCACTGCCGGAGCGCATCTATGCGGGCGGTCCAATCTCGCTGCGCGGCTTCTCGGTCAACGCGGCCGGCCCGCGCGACCCTGAGACGGGCTTTCCAATCGGTGGAGCAGGCGCGCTCATCAACAGCACAGAACTGCGTCTTCCCCCGCCCAATCTTCCATGGTTCGGAAATTCGCTGAGCTTTGTCGTCTTCCACGACATGGGGAATGTGTTTACGAATACAGGGGATGCCTGGGCAAGCATCCTTCGCTACCAGCAACCCAATCGCGACGCCTGCAAGGTGCTGAATAACAGCGGCAACACTTCCAACCTGAATAACCCAATTCCCTCAGGACCTTCGACATCGACCGGCGTGCAGGGACAGTGCAGCTTTAATTACTTTTCCCATGCGCCAGGCCTGGGACTGCGCTATCACACGCCAGTCGGCCCTATCCGGCTTGACTTCAGTTACGACCTGAATCCTCCGATCTTTCCAATTAATATTAATTACTCGTTGAC
>JAGWML010000294.1 GCA_028873155.1 Acidobacteriota bacterium | reverse complement strand
GACCCGGCTGCAGGATGCGGCCGCTCTTTTCTGCCAGCGCCAGGAGCGCGTCTGCCTCCGCCATTGTTGCGGCGATGGGTTTCTCCACCAGCACATCCAGCCCCGCATCGAGCAACTGCGCGGCGACGGCATGATGGTGCACGGTCGGAACGGCGACCGTGGCCGCGTTCAGCTTCAGGTCCGCAGCCAGCAGCGCATTCACCGTCGCAAAGACTGGAATTCCGTATTGCTTCGCAGTCTCTTCCGCGCGGGCCGGGTCGGGCTCAACCGCAGCCGCCAGAGCCACGCCTGCACCGCCCGCTTCCAGCTCGCGATAGACGCGAAGGTGATTGCGGCCAAAGGCTCCCGCTCCGGCGACGGCGACACGGACCGCGGTCTGGCCGGATGCGCTCAAACGCCTTTGCCTTCGACAGCCTTGAGGCAGCGGCTGTAGAGCGCGAGCAACTCGGTCACATGCTCTTCGGGCTTGGTCGCAGCGGTTCCGCTGAAACCTGTCGAAGGCACGGCAGTGCGGCCCACGCCGGCGGTTCCGGCGACAAATTTGAGCAGATCGAGGGCGATATCTTCATTGCGGCGAGCGCCAAGGCCCGCGACGTTGGTTGCGTCCATTCTGAATGCGTCTCCGAGAAGGATGCTACCAGAAAGGCCGGGCAGAACGTTCCACGAGGAACAATCAGGCGGTGCGGGCTGCGACGTCAGAGATCACAGCCCGCGTGAGCCATATGCCCGTCGTCTACAGCTTGATGTCCATGCTCGACAGGAACTCTTTTACCTGCGGCCAGACAGCCTTCACATCCGTTGCCGTCTGCACGTCGAGGATGATGTTCAACGGGTTCGACGCCACCCCGGCCATGTCGACCAGCGGCTTTTCGATTGCGCCCAGCAGCGCAGCGAGTGCAGCCACCACGGCCGGAGCTGCGTGCAGCGCCTTATTGGCTCCCGTGAGCCACTTCAGCGCGTCTTCCGCGCCGATTTCGATTCCCTTCTCAATGCTGACCAGTACGTTTGCCATCGCGATGCTTCCTTTTCTGGTCCGGAGCATGGGCCGTAGCAGGCCGCCCGCGGACAGGAGGTAGAGCGGCCCGCGCCGGTGTGAATGCCGTAGTTCCGCCACTCGCCCCGAAGCAGGCCGCCGCACAGAGACACACCGGCTCCCACGCCCCGGAGCTCTTCGCAAGGGAGGAGCGAACACCTTCGCCGGGCGCGGCACTGCTGCTGTGTTTTTCTGGCTACTCTTTCAGGATAGAGAAATCGCGGAATTAACCTGCAAAATGGCGCTGTCTGCAAGCCTCTCAAAACAAGCAACTTCAAAAAAGCTTTCGCAGCGAGGGCTTGACAAGTTCAGACGCTGGCTCGAAAACGGCGCCGGCGGCTCCGTTTTCGTCGCATTCCGCGGGTCACTGTGTTCACTGGGAATCGCTTCTGCGATCGACCACCTGGTAACCAGCCGGCACATCGAAGAAGGATGGTTCGGGCTCCGATACCGTGATTTCCTTCACGGTGAAGACCTGCCGGCCCGTCTCCGGAGTATCGAGAATCGACCGCAAACTGATGCCGAGCGGCTCGGAGTACCAGAACTCCCGCACGACGACCATCTGTTTGTCGTTTCCCATCATTCCGGGGTTAATTGTGGTCGTCTCGCGATAGCCGTGCGCTCCCATCCCGGCGATAGTCTGCATGCCGAGATCGTCCGTCTGCCGAAACCCGAGGCCATTGGGAAGCGGGCCGGAGGAGGTAACGGCAGCGCCGTATTGATCCGTGGACTTGAGGCTGTAGAGAAACAGGTCGCAGACCTTGGTGGATGTATGGCAGTTGTACCAGGTGTGCTGATCCGGGTCCGTAATCTGAAAGCGATCCATTGCGGATTTGACGCTGCTGCCCTTTGGCACCAGAATCCAGCGCTCCTGATAGATGCGGCCGCGCGAGTCGCGTACGATTCTGCGCTCGTTGACCAGCGTGAGCGTTCCCTGATTGCCGAGGGGGCGCACCCACTCCGTATCGAGCGTGAGATCAAAGGGTGCGCGGGCGATGGGCGGAATAAACAGGCTGTCGATGAAGAGGCTGCCTCCACCGCCGTCTGGGACGCGCGTGGTCTGCTGTCCGGGCGGAGGGGTCGAAGGATTTTGAGCGGCATGCAGGGATGCGATCAGAAATACAAAGGCGGGGAGCAGGCCTCTGCGAAGAAACATTCCAAACCTCCAGCGTGCTGCAGGGTATCGCGGCATCGCAGGCGCAGTCCAGTCAAAAAGCGTCGATCAACAGGCATGGGAATCGAGCCGGTGCGGATCAGGCCGCAGGCGACGGAGACTCTCATCCAACGGGGGTGAGGAGCGTGCGCGCGGGGCTGGGATCGGGCGTATTGAGCAGCCGCATAAGGGTGGGCAGGGCGCTCAG
>JAGWML010000058.1 GCA_028873155.1 Acidobacteriota bacterium | reverse complement strand
CGGCGGTTGATGACCTTGCACTTCACGCAAATCTTCTTTACCGATGCACGGACCTTCATTCTTCTGCTGCCCTTCTCCGCGCATCTCGCGACGCCGCGGGTCTTGAAACTCTCTACTTGTAGCGGTAGACGATTCTTCCGCGATTCAGGTCGTACGGGCTCAACTCCACTGCCACGCGGTCGCCAGGCAGAATGCGGATGAAGTTCTTGCGCATCCTCCCGGAAACATGGGTCAGCACCTCGTGGTTATTCTCGAGCTTGACCTTGAACATGGCATTCGGCAACGTCTCAATGACCGTCGCCATCACCTCAATCGCGTCTTCCTTCGACAATCCGTCTCCCGCCGGCGCCTCAGGCGCCTCTACCCTTGTTGGACCGAAAGCTACTCGGTCAGAATTCTTGCGCCGGTGTCGGTCACCGCCACCGTGTGCTCAAAGTGAGCGCTCATGCTGCCGTCGTTGGTCACCGCCGTCCAGCCGTCCTTCAGCACCCGTACATCCGGCTTGCCGGCGTTCACCATCGGCTCAATCGCAATCACCATGCCGGACCGCAGCTTCATGCCCTGTCCAGCCTGGCCAAAGTTCGGCACCTGCGGATCTTCATGCATGTGCGACCCGATGCCGTGTCCCACAAAATCCCGCACCACCGAAAAACCTTCCGCTTCCACCACGCCCTGCACCGCCGCGCCAATGTCGCCCAGCGTCGCGCCCGGCTTCACCGCGCCAATCGCCCGGTGCAACGAGGCTTCAGTCACCTTGAGCAGCCTGGCCGTGTCCGGCGCGATCTTCTCGCCCACCGGCACCGTGATGGCCGCGTCACCAAAAAACCCGTCGATCACCGCCCCGCAATCCACTGAGACGATGTCGCCTTCTTTCAGCACCCGCTTCTTCGACGGGATGCCGTGTACCACCTCGCTGTTAATCGAGGTGCAGAGCACGCACGGAAATCCGTGGTACCCCTTGAAGGCCGGCTTCGCGCCCAGTTCCTCGATGCGCTTCTCCGCCACCTTCTCCAGATCCAGCGTCGTCGCGCCGGGCTTCACGTGGCTCCGGACGAGTTCCAGCACCTCGCGAACCACCTTGCCCGCGCGGCGCATCTTCTCGATCTCCTGAGTCGACTTGAGTACGACCAACCCGCCCACTCCGTTCCCGACGCGCTCACGCGCAAAATCCACTGCCGGTTGCGCTACTTCCGCAACCGCTCCACAGCGGCCACAATCCCTGCCGCAATTGCGGCAATCGCTCCGTCCCCGTCCACCTCGGCAAACCGCCCGTGCGCCCGGTAGTGTTCCACAACAGGCGTGGTTTGTGCGGCGTAGGCACGCATGCGCTCCGCAAAAACCTCTTCGGTATCATCGGCTCGCTGAACCAGCGCTGCGCCCTCCACATCGCACAAACCCTCCCGGCGGGGAGGATTCGAGTAGATGTTGTAGATGCGCTGGCAGGCAGGACAGTTCCTGCGCCCGGTAATACGGCGCAATAACTGATTATAGTCGACATGCAGGCTCACGGCAACCACCGGAAGCCCCTCCGGATGCGCCGCCAGCCGCCCATCCAGCCAGTGCGCCTGCGGCAGCGTCCGCGGGAACCCATCCAGGATGTACCCTCGCACCGTGTCCGGCTCCTTCAATCGCTCGGCCACCATCTCGTTCACAATCGAGTCGGGAACCAGATTGCCGTGCTCGATCAGTTCCTTGGCAGCTTTGCCCAGCGCCGTTCCGCGCGCCACATGCCCGCGCAGCAGGTCGCCCGTGGAGATCTGCGGAATTCCCCAGTGCTTCACCAGTTCCTTGGCCTGCGTGCCCTTGCCCACGCCCGGCGCGCCCAGCAAAAGAATTGGGCCGGGTACGGAGGTCAAAGCCGTATCCCGGCCATCTTCTACAGCAGTTGCAGAAGCCGACATTACCAGGTCTTCCTTCCTCGAATGCGACCGGAACGAGGGGAAAAGCCATCATAGTGACGCATGATCAGCTGCGATTCGATCTGGTTAATGGTATCCATGGCAACACCCACCACAATCAGCAGCGAGGTGCCGCCAAAGTAGAAGTTGACCCCCAAACCGTGCGTAACCCAGGTCGGCAGGCTCTCAAACACCCGCCCGATGAGCCAGATCTTGTCCAGCCGGATGCCCGAGATCAGGAACGTCGGCACCATCTGCACCAGAATCAGATACACGGCGCCCACCAGCGTAATCCGGGTGAGAATGTCGTTGATGAAGTCCGACGTGCGCTTGCCCGGCCGGATGCCCGGAATGAACGAGCCCGACTTGCGGAAGTTATCGGCAATATCGTCCGGCTTCATGATGATCGATACGTAGAAATACGCAAAGAAGATGATCATCAGTGCATTCATGGTGATGTACCACGGATACCCCGGCTGAATGGCCTGCAGAATCGGCTGCAGAAAACGGCTGTTCTGGATCCAGTCCACCTGCGCAAACAAAAGCGGCGCCGACAGAATCGAGCTGGCAAAGATAATCGGCATCACGCCGCCCGAGTTCACCTTCAGCGGCAGATGGCTCGACTGCCCGCCCATCATGCGCCGGCCCACAATGCGCCGCGCGCTCTGGATCGGAATGCGCCGCTCCGCCCGCTCCACAAACACAATGAATGCCACCACGGCAATCATGGCAGCCAGCAGGACCAGCACCGCCACAATGGTCAGCGAACCCCATGCGTCGGTCTGAACCTTCTGCGCCAGTTCGCCCACGCCGCGCGGCAAGCCCGCCACGATACCGGCAAAGATCAAGAGGCTCATGCCGTTGCCGATGCCGCGGTCGGTAATCTGCTCGCCCAGCCACATGATGAACGTAGTCCCCGCCGAAAGCGTCAGCACCGTCATCAGGATGAAGCCGACGCCCGGATGCAGGACCAGGCCCTGCCGCGTCAGAATCGCCGCAATGCCGATCGACTGCAGCACGCCCAGCACCACCGTCATGTAGCGCGTCCACTGCGTAATCTTGCGCCGCCCCAGCTCGCCTTCCTTCTGGATGCGCGCCAGAGGCTCATACACCACGGTCAGAAGCTGGAAGATAATCGACGCCGTAATGTACGGCATGATGCCAAGGGCAAAGATCGTCATGCGGCGCAGGTTGCCGCCGCCGAACAGATCCATCAGCCCCAGCGCCGACCCGCTCTGCTGGTTGAAGAGCAGCTCCAGTTGGTGCGTGTTCACGCCTGGAGTGGGGATAAAGGCGCCCAGCCGATACACAGCCAGAATCGCCAGTGTGAACAACACCCGCTTGCGCAGGTCGGGAATCCGAAAGATATTCAGGAACTTCTCAAGCATGTCTGCTTTTCCGCGTCAGGCGTCTGCCGCCCGTCGAATCACTGCTCACTTCCATCTTAGCTGCGATGGCCCTCGGATACCCCGGCGCGTGCATGCCATGATCTCCGATTCTGCCCCATCGGCAGTGTGCCGCGGTGTGTCGCGCGACACAGGACCCAAATCGGCTACGCCGCTGCTTCGCCGCCCACAACCACAGCCTTGCCACCGGCCTTCTCGATCTTCTCCACCGCCGACTTCGAGAACTTGTGCGCGTGGATGGTCTTCGCCGACGTCAGCTCGCCCGAGCCGAGAATCTTGATCAGGGCATTCTTCTTCGACACCAGACCCAGCTTCTTGTAGTCCTCGAGGCTGATCTCCTTGACCGCAACATCCGCCAACCGGTCCAGGTTCAGCACCACGTACTCGGTGCGGAAGATGTTCGTGAAGCCGCGCTTCGGCAAACGCCGGTGCAGCGGCATCTGGCCGCCCTCAAAGCCGCGCATCAGGCTCGAGCCCGAACGCGATCCCTGGCCCTTGTGGCCGCGGGTTGAGGTCTTGCCCATGCCGGAGCCCATACCGCGCCCGACACGCTTGCGCCCCGTGTTCGCCTTCTTGGGGGCGCGCAAATTGGAAAGATTCTTTGCCATGTTCTCCTCGCTCTAGCGCCGGATCAGACTTTGCGCCTGCCCGACTCGCGTTCAAATTGCAGCCTCTAGCTTTTAGCTACTAGCCCCTGGCTCGTCTTGGCCTGCCTGCATCTAGCCCAGTACTAAAGAGCTGGGAGCTAGAAGCTGGAGGCCAGAAGCTGAATTCAGGAAAATAGCCGCGCTTGCGGCTAGCTTTCCAGAATTCTAACCAGGTGCGGAACCGCCTTCACCATGCCGCGCACCGACTCATTGTCCACGCGCTCCACAACCTGGTTCAGGCGCGTAAAGCCCAGCCCCTTAATGATGAGCTTGTGCTTGACCGGCGTGGCAATGGCCGAGCGGAAATACTGGATGCGAATCTTCTTGGCTTCGGCCATGATTAAAGTTCCTCCACCTGCTTGCCACGCATGGTGGCAACTTCGCCCTTGTCGCGCAACTGCACCAGCGCGTCAAAGGTCGCCTTGATCACGTTGTGCGGGTTCGCCGTGCCCAGGCTCTTGGTCAGCACATTCTGCACACCAGCCGAGGTCATCACTGCGCGCACCGCGCCGCCGGCAATTACGCCCGTGCCTTCCGGCGCAGGCTTCAGCAGCACCTGACCCGAGCCGAAGCGGCCCAGCACCTGGTGAGGAATCGTCGTCTGCGTCAGGTTCACGCGAACCAGGTTCTTCTTGGCGCTCTCAATCCCCTTGCGAATCGCCTGGGGAACTTCCTTCGCCTTGCCCGATCCGTAGCCCACCACGCCCGAGGCCGCATCGCCCACCACCACCAGCGCGGCAAACGACATGTTTTTGCCGCCCTTCACCACCTTGGTCACGCGATTGATGGCCACCACCTGATCCTTCAGGTTGTACTGGTTGGCATCGAGTTTCTTCTTCAGCATCGTCATTACTCGTCCTTTGAGAGCTACCGGCTTCTCGCCTTTTGCTCCTGGCTTCCGGCCCGTTTCGCGCCAGCCGCCGAGATCCTTATGTTGCCCCAAACCAGGCTAGCGGCTAAAAGCTAGCAGCTAGCGGCTGCTCTTAGAATTCCAGTCCCGCTTCGCGCGCCGCATCGGCCAGCGCCTTGATGCGCCCGTGATACAGAAAACCGCCGCGATCAAAGACCACCTTCTTGATGCCCTTGGCCACAGCCTGCTCCGCCACTGCCTTGCCGATCTCCTTGGCCGCCGCCACGTTGCCGCCGGTCTTCACCTTCAGCGCCAGTGTCGATGCCGAAACCAGCGTCTCGCCCTTCTGGTCGTCAACCACCTGCGCATAGATGTGGTTCAGCGAACGGTACACATTCAGCCGCGGACGCTCCGCTGTGCCCGACAGCTTCTGCCGGATGCGTGCGTGGATGCGCTGGCGAATTGCGTTTCTCTTGGTCTGCGTAATCATAGTTCTCTCGTCCTATCAGCGGAGCCGCCTCGCGGCCCCGTTCGGTTGAAATCCTGTTGCCTTACTTGGCGCCCGTCTTGCCAGCCTTCTTCTTCAGCTTCTCGCCCGTGTAGCGCACGCCCTTGTTCTTGTAGGGATCCGGCTTGCGCAGCGAACGCATATCCGCCGCCACCTGGCCCACCTTCTGCCGGTCAATGCCGGAGACGGTCAGGTGCGTCTGCTTGGGATCGATGGCCACCTCGATCCCGCTCGGCAGCGGAAACTCGATCGGGTGCGAGTAGCCCAGCGTGAACACCACCATGCTCTTGCCCTTCAGCTCGGCGCGGTAGCCGATACCCACAATATCCAGATCGCGGGTCCAGCCCTTGGTCACGCCCTCAACGGCATTAAATACCAGCGCCCGGGTCAGACCGTGCAGCGCCGCATACTTGTCGCTCTCGCGCTCCACCAGCAGAAGCCCGTCCTTGGTCTCCAGCTTGATGCCTTCGGCAATCAGCGCAGAGGTCTTGCCCTTGGGCCCTTCGACCAGCACTGTGTTGCCTTCCACCTTGTACTTCACGCCCGCCGGCAGCGGGATCGGCTTCTTTCCAATACGCGACATCGAATCAATCCTTTGTTGGCTTGCGAGTCCCGATGGTGTCATCGTTCCACTGCAGCCTTGAACGGCAGCTTTTAGCTGCTAGCCATTAGCTTCTAGCCTTCCCCGCTTACGCGACCAGCTTCGGCCCTTCCTGAATCGAGCTAGAAGCTAGCGGCTACAAGCTGAAAGCTGTTCTTACCACACTTCGCAGAGCACTTCGCCGCCCACGCCCTCGCGGCGCGCCTGGCGGCCCGTCATCACGCCCTTCGGCGTGGTCATAATTGAGATGCCCAGCCCGCCCTGCACGCGTTTGATCTCATCGCGGCCAATGTATACGCGGCAACCGGGACGCGAGATCCGCGCCAGGTCGCGAATCGCAGGCTCCGCGCCGCCGTACTTCAGGTACACGCGCAGCACCGGCTTGCCATCCTCTTCCTGCGTCTTGTAATTGGAGATGTAACCCTCTTCCTTGAGGATGCGGGCAATCTCGGTCTTCAGCTTGGAAGCCGGCACATCCAGCTTCTGATGACGCGCGCGGATTGCATTCCGGATACGCGCCAGAAAATCTGCTACAGGATCGGTCAGACTCATTCCTTCTCCTTCATTCCCCGTTCGCCCGCTTGCGGCGGGAACCAGCGGGAATGGTTTGGGGCCTTACCCCAGTCTTCAGTTCTCAGTGATCAGCGGTCAGTCAAATCCTGCTCGATTTGCTTCAGAAGCCAGCACCTGCACGAACAAACTGACCACTGATCACTGTCCACTGACAACGGTCTTGCTACCAGCTCGACTTCACGACGCCAGGGATCTCGCCCTTCAGCGCCAGACCGCGGAAGCACAGACGGCACAGGCCGAACTTCCTCAGATACGCCCGCGGCCGCCCGCAGAGCTTGCACCGGTTGTGCTTGCGGCAGCTGAACTTCGGCTTCCGCGCGTCCTTCACTCTCTTTGCAGTGGTTGCCATAAAACCTCTTCAACGGCAGCTACTAGCTTCTCGCTACTAGCTTCTAGCTCGTTCACGCCGTGAGCCGCTTTTTGCTCGCCGCGCAGAACTCAATTCTGTTTTGCCTCCGTCGCCGGTCCTGCCTCGATCAAGCTGGAGGCGGAAGCTGGCAGTTGGAAGCTGTCGTTACGCGCCCTGCCGGAACGGCATCCCGAAGTGGCGCAGCAGCGCGCGCGCTTCGTTGTCGTCTTTGGCCGTGGTCACGATCGTGATGTTCATGCCCTTCAGCTTCTCCACCTTGGAGTAGTCAATCTCCGGGAAGATCAGCTGGTCGCGCAGCCCCAGCGTGTAGTTGCCGCGCCCGTCAAAACTCTTCGTCGAAACCCCGCGGAAATCGCGCACGCGCGGCAGCGCCGTCGAGATCAGCCTGTCCAGGAACTCGTAGGCCTTGTCGTTGCGCAGCGTCACCATGGCGCCAATCGACATGCCGGCGCGCACCTTGAAGGCCGCAATCGACTTCTTCGCCTTCGTCGTCACCGGCTTCTGCCCGGCGATCGCCGCCAGGTCGGCCACCAGAGGATCGAGCAGCTTGTTGTTCTGCGTCGCTTCGCCCAGGCCCATGTTCACGACGATCTTCTCGAGCTTCGGCACCGCCATCGCGTTGTCGATGCCCAGCTCCTTCTTCAGAGCCTGCTTGATCTCTTTGTTGTACTTCTCTTTCAGCCTTGCTGCCATTTCGCTTCACTCTCTCTCTTCCGGTCTTCGGAGTGGGCCAGCGCCCGTGTACCGTTACGGAAGCACTTCAGTTCAAATCCCTACTTCTTTGTGGGCAGCGTCTGCCCGCACTTCTTGCAATACCGCACCCGCGCGGAACCATCGACCTTCATCGCCACGCGCGCCGTGCCGCAGTTCGGGCACACCAGCGCCACGTTCGACACATGAATCGGCGACTCCTGCTCGGCAATGCCGCCCTTGGTCCGCTGCCCGGTCTTGCTCGAAACCGTCTTCTTCACCACCCGCACATGCTCCACCAAGACCGTTCCCTTGTCGGGAATGGCGCGCAGCACGCGGCCCGTCTTGCCCCGGTCGGCGCCGGTCAGCACCTTCACCGTATCGTTGCGACGAATCATCAAACTCGGCATCTTCACTCCAGCTGCTAGCTTCTAGCTGCTAGCTATTCTCTTCCCGCTTGCTTAACTCGATCGAAGCCCGTTTCATCTCACCCCGCCGCCAACGAGCTAGAAGCTGGGGGCTAGAGGCTAGAAGCTGTCTTTACACAACCTCGGGCGCCAGCGAAACAATCTTCAGAAACTTCTTCTCGCGCAGCTCGCGGGCCACCGGGCCAAAGACGCGCGTGCCCACCGGCTCGTTGGCCTCGTTGATCACTACCGCCGCGTTCTCGTCAAAGCGGATGTAGGTTCCATCGCGGCGCCGATGCTCCTTACGCGTGCGCACGATGACGGCCTTCACCACTTTGCCCTTCTTCACCGTGCCGTCCGGCGAAGCTTCCTTCACCGCCGCGGTCACCACATCACCCAGATGGGCAATCTTGCCCAGTCCGCCGCCCAGAGGCAGAATCACCTGCAGCTTGCGCGCGCCGGAGTTATCGGCTACCGCGAGCATGGTTCTCATTTGCACTGCCATTGCTTCTTCTCCTGACTCGCCGCTACCGCCGCTACTTCGCTTCCGACGCCGCGTCCTCAATCTGGCCGAGGGTCGAACGCCGCACAATCTCTTCGAGCGACCACCGCTTGAGCTTGCTCAAGGGGCGCGTCTCGCGGATGCGCACCACATCGCCCACGCGCGCCGAGTTCTGCTCGTCATGCGCATAGAACTTCTTCGAGCTGCGCACAATCCGCTTGTACTTCGGGTGCGCCTTGCGCATCTCCACTTCCACCACGATGGTCTTCTGCATCTTCGTCGAGACCACCTGGCCCACCTTCTCGTTGCGCCGCGATGCCGCCGGCGCCTGTACTGCTGCTGCTGTCGTCGCCGTCATTTATCGGGCTCCCTTCTTGGCGCCGGCTTCCACCGGCGTCGCGTCCTTCTGCGCACCGCGAATGCTCAGCTCGCGCTCGCGCGCCACCGTCTTGATCTGAGCAATCTCCTTGCGCAGCGCACGGAGCTTCTTCACTCCGTCGTTCTGTCCCAGCGAAACCTGGAAGCGCAGCCGGAACAGTTGCTCGGCCGCCGTCTTCTCCTGCGCCGCAAGCTCGGCATCGCTCAAATTGCGAATCTTATTCAGTTCCATCGTTTCTCTCCGGCCGCGCTACTTCGCGGCCACTGCCTTCTCGACACCCGGACGCATCACAAACTTTGTCTTCAGGGGCAGCTTGTTCGAAGCCAGACGCATCGCCTCCTGGGCAACCTCCGGCGCCACGCCTTCCATCTCGAACAGGATCTTGCCCGGCCGCACCACGGCAACCCAGTGATCCAGCGCGCCCTTGCCCGAGCCCATTCGGACTTCGGCCGGCTTCTTGGTAATCGGCTTGTCCGGGAACAGGCGCAGCCAGATCTTGCCGCCGCGCTTGATGAAACGCGTCATCGCAATACGGCTGGCCTCGATCTGCCGGTCCGTAATGTAGCCGCACTCCATCACCTTCAAGCCATATTCGCCAAACGACAGCGAAGATCCACGCCACGCCTTGCCGCGCCGCTTGCCCTTCTGCT
Organism: Acidobacteriota bacterium; assembly: GCA_028873155.1. Taxonomy (GTDB): domain Bacteria; phylum Acidobacteriota; class Terriglobia; order Terriglobales; family Acidobacteriaceae; genus Telmatobacter. The sequence continues at coordinate 3,966 of JAGWML010000058.1, read as the reverse complement.
GCTTGCGAAACTTCACCTTCTTTGGCATCAACATAACGAAACCCTCAAAACAAGCTGCTAGCTGCTAGCTCTTAGCTTCTAGCTCGTTCCTCAACATCCAGCGTTCTCGCTTGCCGCCGCCGCCTCCTGGAAGTCAGGGCGGGAAGCGATCCGCTCGCCTTAAAACACCGAAGTCCCGACCGCAGGCGCCTGACGCCGCTTCTGCTCGTAGATATCGCCGCGATAGATCCACGTCTTCACGCCGATCACGCCATAGGTCGTGTGCGCCTCGCTGAAGCCGTAGTCGATATCCGCGCGCAGCGTGTGCAGCGGCAGACGGCCCTGCAGATACCACTCCGACCGCGCGATCTCATTACCGTTCAACCGGCCCGAGACGCGCACCTTGATCCCTTTGCAACCGAAGCGGAGAGCCGAGTCCACGCTCTTGCGCATCGCCCGGCGGAAGCTCACGCGCTTCTCCAACTGCAGCGCAATCGACTCCGACACCAGCTGCGCATCCAGCTCCGGCTTGTTCACCTCAATGATGTCGATGAACACCTCGCGACTGGTGCGCTTGCCCAGCTCGGTCTTGAGCTTCTCGATCTCGGCGCCCTTGCGGCCAATCACGATGCCCGGACGCGCCGTGCGGATCAAAAAGCGCAGCTTGTTGCCCGGACGCTCAATCTCCACCGAGCTCACGCCTGCGGCCTTCAGCTTGTCGCGCAACTCGGCCTTCAGCTTCACATCCTCGACCAGGAGCTTGTCATAGTCGCGCTCGGAGAACCAGCGCGAGCGCCACGGCTTGTTCACTCCCAGCCGGAATCCGTACGGATGGACTTTCTGTCCCATAGTTCTTCCCTCAAACTCTCTTCGGCCTACTCTTTGGCCTTCTTGGTTGCCTTGGGCGCCGCAGCCTTCTTCGCTGCCGGCTTCTTCGCCGCAACTGCCTTCGCCTTCTTCACCGGCTTGGCTTCCACCGCCGCCGGCTCCTCAACCTTCGTCACCAGGCTCGCGCCGTTGCCACGCTCAGCGACCGACACCACAATGTGCGCCAGTCTGCGCTGATAGCGGAACGCGCGCCCCATCGGCGCCGGACGGATGCGCTTCATGCGCGGCCCGTCGTTGGCCAGAGCCTGCTTCACATACAGGTTGTCCACGTCGAGGTCAACGCCCCGCTCCTCGGCCACGTACTTGGCGTTGTCCACCGCCGAGGTCAGCAGCTTGTGGATCACCGGGGCAATCCGCTTCTTGGTGAAGGCCGCCGTCTCCAGCGCCTCCTGCACGCCCCGGCCCTTGATCAGATCCAGCACCAGCCGCGCCTTCTGCGGCGACACGCGCTGGAACTTGGCCTCGGCCCGGTATTCCTTTGTTTCGACTGCCATCGTCTCTTCCTCAAAAATCTGCTGCTAGCTGCTCGCTCTACTTCGCCTTGGCGGCCGCCTCGGCCTTGCCGCCGGCGGTGTGTCCCTTGAAGGTGCGCGTCGGCGCAAACTCTCCCAGCTTGTGGCCCACCATGTTTTCGGTCACATACACGGGCACGAACTTCTTGCCGTTGTGCACCGCGATGGTGTGCCCCACAAACTCGGGAAAGATCGTCGAGCGGCGCGACCAGGTCTTCACAACTTTCTTGTCATTGGCCTGGTTCAGCACCTCGATCTTCACGCTCAGGTGCGCATCCACAAACGGGCCCTTCTTCGTCGAACGTCCCATAAAAATCAGCTCCTAGCTTCTAGCCTCTAGCCCTTCGATCATCCAGCTAGTTGCCAGTGATGCTCCTCATCATTTCCGCGCCGCCTTTAGCTAGTAGCTGGAAGCTAGTAGCTAGAAGCTGCCTTTCTACTTCGCCCTGCGGCTGACGATGAACACGTCCGTCCGCTTGTTGTTGCGCGTCTTGTAGCCGCGCGTCGGCTGGCCCCACGGCGTCACCGGGTGACGGCCGCCCGAGGTCTTTCCCTCGCCGCCGCCGTGCGGGTGATCCACCGGGTTCATCGACACTCCGCGGTTGGTCGGGCGAATGCCCTTCCAGCGGTTGCGCCCGGCCTTGCCGATCGCCACGTTCTCGTGGTCAGTATTGCCCACCTGGCCAATCGTCGCCATGCACTCCACCAGCACCCTGCGCGTCTCGCCGGAAGGCAGCTTCAACAGCGCATAATCGCCTTCCTTGGCCACCAGCTGCGCCTGCGCACCGGCCGAGCGCGCCATCTGCGCACCCTTGCCCGGCTTCAGTTCAATCGCATGCACCGTGGTGCCGGCCGGAATGTTCTTGAGCGGCAGCGCATTGCCCACCAGGATGTCGGCCTCGGGCCCCGACGTCACCGTCGCGCCCACCTGCAGGCCCACCGGCTGCAGAATGTACCGCTTGTCCCCGTCCGCATAGTGCACCAGCGCAATCCGCGCCGAGCGGTTCGGGTCGTACTCGATCGTCGCCACCCGTCCTGGCACGCCCGTCTTGTCGCGCTTGAAGTCGATCAGGCGGATCTTCTGCTTGTGCCCGCCGCCATGGTGGCGGATCGTCATGTCACCCGAGTTGCGGCGGCCGCCCGTACGCTTGCGCGTCGTCAGCAGCGGCTTATGCGGCTTGTCTGTCGTCAGATCGTCATTGACCAGCGCAGTCTGAAACCGCAGCGTCGGCGTTATCGGTCTGTATGTCTTGATTGCCATCGTCTTTGTCCTTAACGAGCCATCAGCTATCAGCCATCAGCCTTCAGCTCGTCCTGCTCAAACTCAACTCGTACTTTCAACCCCGGCGTTCGTACCCGCCCGAAAAAGCTGAGGGCTGAAAGCTGACAGCTACACGCTGCTTCTACAGGTTGCCCACGTACTCCGGCATCTTCTCGCCGGCCTTCAGCCGGACGTATGCCTTCTTCCAGTCGGGACGGAAACCGGCAAACTTGCCCCGGCGGCGTTCCTTGCCCGGCATGTTCGACGTCCGTACCGCGGCTACCTTCACCTTGAAGAGAGCCTCTACGGCCTGCTTCACTTCGGTCTTGGTCGCCTCGGGCGCCACGTCAAATACCAGCGTCCCTTCGGTCTCTTTCACGCCCAGCCCCTTTTCGGTAATCAGGGGGCGGCGAATCACTTGATAAAGTGTCGGCATTTATGCGGCCTCCGTCTGTGCCAGCTTGCGCTTCGACACGGATTTCTGAAGAGCCTCGCCCAGCTGCTCAATCGCGGCCTTCGAGAAGATGGCCCGCTCATACCGCAGCAGATCGTACGGGTGCACCTCGTTGTTCAGCACCAGCTCCACGCCCTTCAGGTTGCGCGCGCCGAGCAGCAGACCGCTGCTGAGCGTCTTGCCGTTCTCCACCAGCAGCGCCGTGCGCTTGGCGTCCAGCTTGTTCAGCGCCTCGCGATAGAGCTTGGTCTTCGCATCCTTGATCTCGAGCGAATCCACCACCGTCAGCTTGCCGTCGGCCAGCTTCGCCGCCAGGGCCGAGCGCAGCGCGCCCAGCAGCTTCTTGCGCGGGAAGGCGTAGTCATAGCTGCGCGGCTGAGGTCCGTGCACCGTGCCGCCATGCCGCCACAGGGGAGACCGCACCGATCCGATACGCGCACGGCCCGTGCCCTTCTGCTTCCACAGCTTCTTGCCTGAACCGGCAACCAGCTTGCGGTTCTTGGTGGCGTGCGTACCCTGGCGCAGCGAGGCGCGATACTGCTTCACCGCCTCCCACAGCAGGGCCTCGTTCACCTGTTCGGGCGCAAACACCGCGTCCGCCAGCTCGAGCGTTCCCACCTTTTCCCCGTTCAGATTCACTACATCAACGTTTGCCATCTTCTTCTTCTTCCGCCAGCCCTCTTGCCTGCCGGCTCTCAATCTGTCTTGCGCCCTTCCGGGCGGCTCGATCTTCAACCAGCACGCACTACTTGCGCTTGCTGGCCTTTCTTGAAGCCTTCAACGGATCCACCGTGCTCGAACCGGCAAAGCCACGGCGCTCGCGCGGCGGAGCCTTGGCCTTCGAGATCAGCACATAGCCATCCCTGGGCCCC
>JAGWML010000293.1 GCA_028873155.1 Acidobacteriota bacterium | reverse complement strand
CAATGCTCAGGCTGAAAAACTGGATGCGCTGATGTCCGACCTGATCGAGGTGGCGGAACTGGACAGTGGCAAACGCGATCTGCAGTTTGAAAAGCTGAGACCGATCGCGCTGCTGAACGAAATGCGCGACCGCTACTGCGAAGAAGCCGCTGAAAAGAAGATTCGCCTCGATGTGAATGCCTTTGCAGACCTCTCGGCCGTTCGCGCTGACCACAGCGCAGTCCGTTCTATCCTCGGTAACCTGCTTTCCAACGCGCTGCGCTACACACCGGCCCAGGGAGAAGTCATTCTGGCCGCTGAGGAATTGAAAGACTTTGTCCAGTTCAGCGTGCGCGACTCAGGACGCGGCATCGAAACGGAACGCCTGAGCACAATCTTCGATCGCTTCAATGCCTTCTCTGATCAGGGCACGGGCATGGGCCTGGCGCTGGTGCGCCGCCTGGTGGAGTCGCTCGGCGGACAGATCGCCGTGGAGAGCCGTCTCGGTCACGGAACCACGTTCCGGTTCACCCTACCGGTCGCAACGGTGGAAAACACGCTTCATCCGGTAGAGGTGGGCTGATCAATGGCTGAGATTCAAGTGGAACGCCCATCCGAGGCAGCACGGCTGAGAATTTATATCGGGGCGGCGCCCGGTGTGGGCAAGACCTTCCACATGCTGGAAGATGCACATCTCAAGCGCAAGCAGGGCCTCGATCTCGTCATCGGTCTCGTGGAACCGCATGGCCGCGCTGAAACCGCAGACAAGATCGGAGACCTTGAGGTCGTCCCTCTGCGGGTTATCCCATATCGTGGCGTGGAGCTGAAGGAGATGGACGTCGAGGCGATCATTGCGCGCCGTCCGCACACGGTGATCGTCGATGAACTGGCGCACACCAACGTTCCTGGAAGCAAGAATCGTAAGCGGTATGAGGACGTGCTGGAACTGCTGAATGCCGGCATCAATGTGATGACGGCGGTCAACATTCAGCACATTGAGACGTTGAATGACGCCGTCAGCCGCTCCGCCAATACCGTCATTCGCGAAACCATTCCAGACAGCTTCCTGAAGCGCGCCGATGAGGTAGTCAACGTCGATGTCACCGTGGAAGAGCTGCGCCAGCGCTTGCGCGAAGGCAAGATTTACGCATCTGAAAAGGTCGAACAGTCTCTCGCCAACTTCTTCCGCAAAGGCAATCTGAACCTCTTGCGCGAGCTCTCACTTCGCGTCACTGCAGAGCAGGTGAGCAAGCGCGCCTCCGACTATCGCCGCACGCAGGGCCTTGAGCAGGCGCCAATTCCAGAGAAGGTCATGGTCTGTCTGAGTACGCGGCCCGGCACAGAGCGCCTGCTCCGCGTCGGCGCGCGCGTCGCGGGCCGCCTTGCCAGCAATTGGTACGCGGTCTATGTGACCCTTCCCAATGACAAGACACACGGTGAACCGGATGCTCACGCCCGCCTCCAGGAGTATCAGCGGATGGCGCGCGATCTTGGCGCCCAGGTCGTGAACCTGACGGGCAAAAATGTCTCCGATGCGCTGATCCGCTTTGCGCAGCAAGAGAGCATCTCGCACGTCATCTTCGGTCAATCCGTACGCTCCCGCTGGGATATTCTTCTGCGCGGCTCCGTGCTCAATCGCTTCCTTGCGGAGGTGCGCGACGTGACGGTGCAGGTTGTGCCGATGCAGAAGCCGCTCCGCCGCGGCTGAACCCCCATCAGAGGGAGCGCAACTCGCTCTGCGTTCGCTTGAAACGAGCGGCAGCCAACAAGCTAGGGCCAGTTCACACTGCCCGGACGGTGGCGCACGCTCTTTCGATCCGAAATTGCGCGCGCATTCTGTTTTCTGGGAGTCACACCTGAATCTAAGCGGTTTTAGATTCATGGCGGGGACGACGGGGCTCGAACCCGCGACCTCTGCCGTGACAGGGCAGCGCTCTAACCAACTGAGCTACGTCCCCAGGCGAACCTGGTCGTGAGGAGTGTACGCCGAAAAATGCTTGGCGTTTCTCAACTCACTAAAAATGAGTGTATCAGAAAGCCGCGGCTCATGGGCAAGGCTCAGTGTGTGCAGCCGCCCATCGCCATCCTGCTTTGAAGCACTGTACGAAAGCCCCGTACATTGCGCAACTTCAGCCGTTCCATGCCGTCCTGCCTCCACGTGCCGGGGATGAGAATCCCATATCGTGCGCGATGCCGCGGACGCAGTGCAGGAGGTGGTTTGCGATGGAAGGCAGCTTCTGCGCCGTCACGCGAAACGACGGGCCAGACACGCTGACGGCAGCAACAGGCTGGCGCTGCCCATCCAGCAGCGGAACAGCGATGCAGCGCAACCCCTCTTCCAATTCCTCATCATCCACGGCGTACCCGCGCCGCTTCGTCTTTTCGATCTCCGCCCGCAGAGCTTCGGGAGTCGCGATCGTTCGGTGCGTAAAGCGCTCAAAGCGC
>JAGWML010000057.1 GCA_028873155.1 Acidobacteriota bacterium | reverse complement strand
CCGCTCGGCAAAGTGCCGCTTCAGCTTCAGAATCCGCGACTCGAAGCCATACCACAGCACCGCCGCGACGGCGGTGGAGGCGGCAAGCCGGAAGGCGACAATCGCCAGATTACCTGGAATACCGTAGCGATCCATCTTCAGGTCGAACCAGCCAAAGTAGATGAAGACCGAGATGTGAAACATATACAGCCCGTAGCTGATCTTGCCGTAAAAAGCCAGCGGCCCCTTGCGCAGCAGCACGTGGACGGGACTGCCCGCGCCAACCGATGTCGCCAGCGCGAGCACCGCGCCGCCGTATCCAAATGACAGCGCCGTGTCCAGAAATGCGGTGCCGCTCGCGACGGTGAAAACCGCAACACCACCCGCGACAAACGAGACAAGGCCCACCGCAAGCCAGGTGCGGCGGCTGAGCCGGAGCGTGTACAACCCGATGGCAACCAGGCTGCCAAGAGCGATGCCGTCGAGGTGCGTGAGCGTGTGGGTCGACGTGATCCAACTGAAATGCGAGCGGCGAAAGAATGGCGCAGCGATCAGCGCGACCGCCGGCGGCAACGCTAGCAATGCGGGATTGCGCAGCCATCGCACGCCCGGCGCCCACAGAAAGTAGTACTGCTCCTCAATGGCAAGCGCCCATGTCGGGCCCAATGCCGGAGGCAGCGCGAGCGGAAACAGATTTTGCAGGAAGAGAAAATAGGCCCACCAAGGCGCGGTGCGTACAGCCTGCCACACGCTCGGGCCGATGTACCACGGAGCCTCGGCATACACGAACGCGAGCAACAGCAGATACACAGGCCAGATGCGGAGAATGCGCCGTCCGTGGAAGTTGTGAAAGTAGCGAGGCCGGTCGCGCGCGCCCAGCAGATTGCAGGTGATCAGAAATCCGCTGAGGAAGAAGAAGAGCGTAACGCCCGACCATCCCCAGATGGCGACAGGATGCAGCCACGTCCCCACCAGGCGCGGGCTGCAGTGATAGAGAACCACCGCAAGAATGGCGAGTCCGCGCAGCCCGTCCAGCTCGGGAAGGTAGTTGGGCAGCCAGGTTGGGCGTTGCATCGTCAAACTTGGCCTGCCTATCCCGCCGCCAGCTCCTTCGCGCGCTGTGTCGCGCGCATCACCGCCTTAATCAGCGTCACGCGCAGCCCGCCCTCTTCCAGCTCCAGAATGCCGTCAATCGTGCATCCCGCAGGCGTCGTCACTTCGTCCTTCAACAGCGCCGGGTGGTAGCCCGTCTCCAGCACCATCTTGCCCGCGCCAAACACCGTCTGCGCCGCCAGTTGCGTCGCCGTGTCGCGTGGCAGGCCCACCTTCACGCCCGCCTCCGCCAGCGCCTCAATAATGATGTACACATACGCCGGCCCTGAAGCCGAAAGCCCCGTCACGGCGTCCATGTGCTTCTCATCCACCGTCACCGTGCGGCCCACCGTCTCAAAGATCCGCTGCGCCATCTCCATCTGCTGCGGCTTCACAAACCGCCCGCGGCACAGCCCCGTCGCGCCCGCGCCCAGCGCCGACGGCGTATTCGGCATCGCGCGAATCACCGCGATCTCCAACCCCGCCGCCTCTTCCATCGCGCGTGTCTTCACCGATGCCGCAAACGACACCAGCGTCTTGTCCTTCGTCAGGGCAGGCCGAATCTCCTCAATCAAATCCGGCACCTGGAACGGCTTCACGCCCAGCAGAATCAGGTCCGCCTGCTTCGCCGCCGCCAGGTTGTCCGTGCCCACGTCCACGCCCCACTGCGCGCTCCGCGCCACGGCCTTCTCCGCGTGCGCCACCGTCGCGTGAATCTGCTCCGGCGCGAACAGATTCTGCTTCAGAAACGCCTGCAGCAGAATCCCGCCCATCTTGCCCGCGCCCAGCACCGCAACGTGCACGTGCGGCAGTTGCGCGGGCGCTCCCTGAGCCTCTACGGCAATCTCAGCCATGTCGTTTCCTGTCTTGGTTTGGAGATGAAGTACTACCCTTCAGGATACTCCGCCGCATCCCGCCGCGCGAATCCTCACCTCCACCCGGAACGCGTCAGTTCTCGCGTAGTCGACAATACCCCCGTCAATCGCCCACAACATGCCCCTGAGCGACTTGGCGATTTGCACTAGAGATTCATTGCTCCCCGCGCGTGCGTCCGGGTCCGGAGATGAGAGAACAGAAAGCCGGGATCGCAAAATAGCGATTGACATTCGGCGTAAATACACTACCATATGGTTGTGGATAGGTTAGGTACAACATTCGCGGCCTTGTCTGATCCAACCCGGCGGGCGATGGTCGAGAGGCTCTCTCGCGGACCTGCCGCTGTGCATGCATTGACGGAACCATTTGCACTCTCGCAGCAGATGATTTCAAAACACATTGCCTTCCTGGTACGGGCGCGAATTGTAATCAAGACGAAGCGTGGACGAGAGAGTGTGTGCACGCTCAGGCCAGAGGCGATTAAGACAGTAAGCGACTGGGCGATTAGCTATCGCCGATTCTGGGAAGAGAGTTTCGACAAGCTGGACGTGGTCGTGAATCGAATGAAAGAGGAGGAGGTCAGAAATGACAAAAAACACGGGTAGCGAAATTGAGCGGATGGTCGTGATAAGAGTTTTTGATGCCCCACGCGAGTTGGTTTGGAAGGCGTGGACGGACCCGAAGTACGTGATGCAGTGGTGGGGACCGAAGGGCTTTACTGCGCCCGTTTGCGAGATGGATTTTCGCGTGGGAGGAAAATTCCTCTGCTGCATGAGGTCGCCGGATGGGCAGGAGTTCTGGAACGCGATTGAATACCACGAGATTGTTCCGTACGAGAAGATCGTTTCCCTGATGTACTTTTCCGACTCGAAGGGAAACAAGATCGAGCCTGCGGAATTAGGAATAGAACATGAGGCTATAGACGGTGCGTACGACGTAACCATCTTTGAGGATCTTGGAAACGGCCAGACGAAGCTTACCTTCATTGGAAATGAACCCATGGAGAGCGCGAAAAACAGCGGTCAACTGGAGGGCTGGAACGAGATACTCGATAAGCTTGCTGCGGTTGTTGAGGGATTGACGCAGGCGAAATAGGAAGATGAAGCCTTGATGATTGTCATGTGCGAGCTACATCTGAAGCTGGCGGCGAAGGCCTTGTTAGAACAGGCTTCTCGCCGCTCGGCCGCATCGTCGCATGTCCGGATAAGTGACCCTTGGCCCAACTGTTGACTTCAGGGCAACGCGCTCATTGACGGAGTCTTGCGCGGCTCGTCGCCAACCGGCCAACCGTCCACTCCCTCTCCACGCGCGCCATCGCCTCGACGTTCACTGCGCACCAGTCGCCGCACCCGCCGGCTCGTCGTAGTAGCCCGTCGTCGTGCGCACCGTCAGCCCCGGCCGGTCCGCCACCAGCTTCAGCTCGTGATACTCATCCGCATGTCCGGCCGCTGGCGGATCGAATCCAATCCGATAGTACGCATTCGCCTCCGCCACGCAACGCGCAATCTGCACCGACATGTCATTGTCCGGCGTCATCACCCTGCCGCCCGTTTGCTCCGCCAGCACGCCCAGCGCAAGGTTTGGTGTGCCCGCATCGTTCGCGTTCTTCACGCCCTTCACATACGCCTGGTACTCAAAGATCCGAGTCTCGCTGTCGTTCAGCACCGGCCCCACGCTGTACACCGCAATCTGCGCCTCGCGCAGGCTCCGCGACAACTCCACAATCGTCGCAAAATACCGGTCCTGCTCCCTCTGCGAGTAGTAGCCCACGTCCGGCCGCGTCAGCAGCGGCCACCCCGGCCCCAGCCAGATCAGCAGCTTTCGCCCCGGCTTGCTCGCCTCGTTCTCGGCGATCGTCGCCATCTGCTTGACGGAGAGTTGCAGCCTCTCCAGCGCCCCATACGCGCCCATCGCCGGATCCAATGTCCGGATGTTCCCCTCAATCCCATGTACCACCTGCGCCACCGCATTGCCATCCTGCGAGGGCCGCGGCTGCACGCGAATCCCCTTGTCCGTCAGCAGAATCACACTCACTGGCTGCTCCAGGTGTCCCCCGTTCCGGCGCAGGTACTGATCCACCTCCTGCCGCACAATCGCCACCTGCTGAAACGGCAGATTCACCATGTCCATCACCAGAATCACTTCCACCGGCGGCTGCGGCATCACCTGCACGCCATCAAATTTCTTAAAGGAAAGAATCTTCCCCGGCTTGCCGTTGTCCAGCAGCTTCAGGTCCCACGGCTGCAGGTCCATCACCGGCTTGCCCGCCGCGTCCGTCACCACCACATTCAGTTGTATCGTCCCATCGGGAATCACCATGTTCTTCGGTCGCGTCGCCTGCCGCTGCTTCAGCACCGGGTTCGGCGTCTGCGCGCCCGGCGCTGCTCCCGCGCCGCCCTGCTGGCTCCACGCAGCCACCGTCATCCCTGCAATGCAACAACTCAGCCCCATCCAACCCGCCCGCCACAATGGCCTCATGCGCATTCCACTCCCGTCACGCCACATCCGCTGCTTCTTCAATGGAACCCTGACCTATTGGAATCCCATCAATCTGCTGGAGTTGCTTGCTGCAGCAAATGCCCGCACAAGAAGGGCCACGCATCCGCGCTTCAGTTGGGGTGCGTGGCCCTTTCATTGACTCCCGCCCTCTGCTTACGCCCGTCCCATCACAATCGTGTGCGGACTCATTGGAATCGGATGCGCCGTCACATCCCGCAGTCCTGCAGCCCCATACATTGCTGCCAGTTCGCTCAGCGGATACGCATCCCCCGCCGTCGTCGTCGCCAGCATCGTCAGCGCAAACGCGGCAGGCATCGGCGGTGAGACGCGGTCCTCATTCGGCACAAACTCCAGCGTAGCGACGCGCCCGCCCGCCTTCAGCGCACCACGCACCTTCTTCAGCAGCCCAACACATGTCGGCTTGTCAAAGTGATGCAGAAAGTTCGTCAGCAGCACCGCATCGTACGGCCCGCCAAAATCCACCTCAAACGCGCTCCCCGGCAGCATGTCATAGCGCTCGCTCACGCCCGCTTTCTCCGCATTCTTCAGTGCCACTCGCAGCACCGGAGCCCAGTCCAGCCCCGTCACACGCGCCTGCGGGTTCTGTTTGGCGATTTCAATCCCAAACAGCCCATGTCCCGCCGCTATATCCAACACCCGCATCGGCCCCGCGTGTCCTTCCAGCACCACCTTGCCCAGCGGCCCGGCCATCGGCGCCATCATCGGCGCCATCGTCTCCGCAAACTGCACCCACGCTGGATTCTCAGGCTCCAGGCTTCCATCCCCGCCCAGAGTCGTCCGCCCTGTGCGCACCACCTCGGCCAGTTGCTTATACGGCTCCTGCATCGTGACATTGCCCAGAAACTGCGCAATCGTCGCCAGCGAGGACGGCGACCGCGGGTCCAGAAACGCCGCGCTCGTCGGCGTGTGCCGGTACCGCCCCTCTTCCTTCACCAGAATGCCGTGAATCACCAGAAAATCGCACAGGATGCGAACGCCCCGCTCGGACGCTTTGCAGTGACGTGCAATGGATGCCGCGTCACCCGGCCCGTCGCCCACCGCCGTAAAAACATCCAGCTCAATCGCAGCCTTGAGCGACGCCGTCTGCTGATACGCCTGCAGCATGCCAAACACCACGGCCGGCGTCACCGGCCCCTGTACTCCGTATCCATCTACCATGAAAAACCTCCTCTTTCGCGCCGGGGCGGGCTCGTCGAAAGGAGGGGAAGGCCAGCCTCGGGCCTGCCGAGTGTATCACTCTTGTCACACTCTCACGCAGCTAAACTCCTCCCTGCATGAGAGTTCTTAAGCCGCACTTTCAACGCACGTTTTCGCGGTCACCACCCCGACGCAGTAACTCCTCGAAAGCTCTGGCACAAACTCTCTCCAGTGCGTTAAACTAGCCAGCAAAACAATTTACTCGGCCGCTTCCACCTTCTCCTTGCGGAGTTCCGCTGTTGCGCAGCGTCGCTTTCCGCGGAAGCAGCGAACAAGAACTCCGTGGCGAGGTCAACGAGGATTTCGCCCAGAGGCGTGGTGAACAATGAAGCATCTCCTCACGGCAAGTCTGTTCTTCAGTGCTGCTCTTGCCTCGTCCCTGTCCGCCGGCGCCGCCACCGTGGCCTCCACCCCAACCGCCGCAGACACATCCCACACCTCCGATGCCATGCAGCTCTATCTTGTCGTCCACGACAGGCACGACAAGCCCGTCCTCGATCTCAAGCCTGAGGAGCTCAACGTCACCGATAACGGATCTCCCGTACGACTCGATGACCTCCACCTCATCAACGGCACCAGGACAGCCACCAGTCTCGTCACCTTTGTCTTCGATCCCTTCCCCGAGGAAAAGGCCACCAGCGTCTCAAAGGACTCCGGCAAGATCAGCAACGCCCGCGAAGCAGCCCTCAAAATTCTCGCCATGCTCGCTGAAAGCGGCTTTCAGTTCTCCGTCTTCAACCTCGATTCGCGGCTCCACCTCCAGCAGGCATTTACTTCTGAAATCAGCGCCGTCCAGGCCGCCATCGAAGTCGCCACCGGACCGCTCGCGGCACGCGACAAGAAACTCGCCGCCAAAGCCGAAAAGCAAGTCATCTCCGTCGCTCTCAACGGCGTTGATGCCTCCGGCGCTCGAGTCTCCGCCCAGCAGCGGCTGATGGCCCAGTCCGACTACACAGCTCTGCGCACTGCAACCCACATCGCGCAGGATAGCCACATCTCGATGTCGCTCTCCTCCATCCTTGCCCTCGCACAGGCCCAACAGGACCTCAACGGAAGAAAGACCATCATCTATATCAGCGGCATGCAGCAGGCAGCGATCGATGACGCCGCCCGTCAGGCTATCAATTCCATCATCGGTTCAGCCAATCAGGCCGGCACCGCCGTTGACGTCGTGGACACCACCAGCTTCGGCTCCCATGGATCGCGGGTGAAGATGCTGGATCCGAATAGCCAGGGCGCTCTTGTCGCCCTCAACACGCTCGCCTTGCCTGGCGGCGGCATCTCCATCCCTCCTGATCAAAGCGACCTCGAGGTCACTGAAGATGCGCCCGTCGATGTCGACCTCCAGCACCTCGCCCTCGCTACCGGCGGCACCTATCTCAACGGCGATGGCCAGCGTAAATCCCTCCAGCAGCTCATCGGCGACATGACCTCGTACTACGCGGCCTCCTTCATCCCAAAGATGAACGAATTCGACGGCAAATTTCATCCTGTCGCGGTCAAGCCGATTCGCTCCGGCCTCAAAATCCGCACGCAGACCGGCTACCTTGCCCTGCCCCCTCGCTCCGCCGACGGCAGCCGTCCGCAGCCCTTCGAAATGCCGCTCATCGCCATGCTCAAGCAGGCTCCCTTGCCTGCCGACGTCCCATTCCGCGCGGCCGTCCTCAATTTGGGTGAACACCCTGAAGGAACCGCTGGCGCTCTCGCCATCGAGATCCCCGTCGAGAGCCTCGGCCTCCAGAAGGACCCGAACGCGCCCACCTACGTCGCCAACCTCGCCATCGTCGCCTACGTCAAGGATGAGTCCGGCGCCATCGTCGAGCATTTCAGCGCGGACTCGCCCCAGCGCCTCACACGCAGCAATGCGAATCTGAAAAACGCCGACGCCATCTCCTTCGAGCGTCACTTCGTCGAGCCTCCCGGCAAATACACAATGGAGGTCCTGATCCTCGACCACAACAGCGGCAAGGCCGGCGCGCAACGCATTCCCTTCGAGATCGCGAAAGAAGCCGCCGTCCCTTCGCTCAGCAAATTGGTCCTCGTCCGCCGCACTGACCCCGTCGCCGCAGACGATGACCCCAACGAGCCGCTGCGCCAGGGCAAGATCCGCGTCACGCCCAACCTCTCCGGCGCTTTGCCGTTAGGGGATAGCAACGTCTCCGTCTTCTTTGCGGCGCACGCTGACCCGCAAGCCAAAGAACCCGCCAAGCTCGAACTGCGCGTCATGCGCGACGGACAGACCCTCGGCGGCGCGCCCATCGCCAACCAGCAGGCCGCCGGCTCGGAGTACTTCTCCCTCCTCAGCAGTTTCTCCGTCAACCCGCCCCGCGACGGCGCCTATCAGGTCGAGGCCATCCTCACGCAGGGCGGCAAAACCGCCGTCGCCGACGCCTCCTTCACCCTCACCGGCGTCGAAGCGGACGCGGCCGACACCTCGGGCAACACTGAGACGCTGGACAACGTCTCGCGGCCCAGCGGCCCGCTCGCCATCACCGTTCCCGCCAATCCGCTCCATGGCCCCTCGCCCGACGAGCTCAAATCCCTCCTCGCCGACGCCACCCACTTCGCCCTGGATTACTGGAATTCCCTGCCCAACTTCACCTGCGAAGACGTGAACGAGCGATTCATCGCCACCAACGGCAAAAAGAACTGGGAACACCGTGACACCATCCACGGTGTGCTCACCTACTTCGATCATGAGGAGAACTGGGACTTCATCGACTCAGTGAGAAACGGCCACAAGTACGACGTGGCCAGCGAGGCTGGCGTCGAAAAAGGCATCGCCTCCGCCGGACTCTTCGGCAGCGTCATTCGCGGCCTCTTCCGCCCCGCTTCCAAAGCGGAGATCGTCTGGCAGGAGACCGGCGTCCTCGGCTCAGGCACCGTGCAGGTCTTCAAGTACCACGTCGCCCGCGAGAACTCCAACCTCAGCCTCCGCACCGGCCCCACTGAGGTCATCACCGTCGGCTACCACGGCCTCGTCTACATCGACAGCGCAACGCACAGCGTCCGCCGCATCACGGAAACCGCCGAAGACGTGCCCCGCAAGTTCCCCATCCACGCCGCTTCCGTCAGCGCCGACTACGACTACGTCTCCATCGGCGGCCAGGACTACCTCGTGCCCATCGGCGCGCAGGTCATCCTCAAGAAGGGCCCTCGCGAACTCGACCTTAACCAGATCCGCTTCCGCAACTTCCACCGCTTCGGCTCCACCTCCCGCATCCTCGCCTACTCCCCCGAAGACGTGAAGCAACAAAACTGAAGCGCGATGGTGCCCCACCCATACCGGCCAGCGGGCGACATGGGCGGGAAACCACGAACCTCAACACTCCTCTTTCATCCCAGCCACAACCCCCGGGTGCCCCATTCAATGCGCAGCCTCATCGCGCATTGGGCGGGAAACCACGAACCTCAACACTCCTCTTTCATCCCAGCCACAACCCCCGGGTGCCCCATTCAATGCGCGGCCTCATCGCGCATTGGGTGGGAAACCACGAACCCATCCCCGCGCGGGTGCCCCATCCTGAACACGTCTTTTGCGTTTAGGGTGGGCAAGCACAACCCTCCCGACCCCGCGAGCACGCATCCCCGGCCCCCAAAAGCGAGGGACCGCTGGCACTCCTACGGGAAACAATCTCGCCTGAAACCGGGGCCAGCCCGGCTCACCACCAAACCAGAGTCCTTCTGGTCAGCGCAGAATTGCGTTCGCGATCTTTGTCCAGTAGGGAGGCCGGCTCAAGAGCACATACATCACGGCGCACTGGCATAGGACGAACGCAGGAAGAGCGATCAGATATACGCGGTGAATGCGCCGGCTAACGATCAAATCGCGCACGACCCCAAGCACAACGAGCAGGTCCACACCGATAAAGAACCAATGCTGCGGCATCAGGTGAGCCGGAAAACGGCCAAACGCCGCAGACGTCAAGGCGCAGGTTGCGACCAGGATCAGCCGCCTGTGATACTCAGGCCTTTTCCGCCACACCATTGCCAGCGCAAATGCAACGCCAAACGCTCCGATGTCATAGAACGAAAGCCCAAGATTCTGGACTGCGCCTCTTCCTTGAAAGTGAAGGATTCTGAAGCGCGACATCACGATCGCGGTCCAGATGCCAACCACGAATACAGCGCTGCCTAGAGCGACGCCGAGCCAGCCCATCGTGCGATGCAATCGCACATTGTGCGTTCGAATCAGGAGAGACTGGAAGAAGAAAAAAGCCACCCATCCCGAGAAAATCACCCCATGTACATAGAGCAGGAAAGGCCGGGAGGGCACGGCGTGGATAAGGCGCTGTTCCACCGTTTGGCTAAAGCCGTATATCACGGTTGCTGCGATCAGCAGCGACATAAAGAAATAGAAGTATCGATCCAGCAGGCGCGCAGGCTTCATCGTAATGGGATTGCTCACATCTAATGTCTGGATCGGATGCCAGCTGCGCGAGCCTATATTCGGACTTTCGATGTTGGCTCTCATGTGCAAGCGAATATATCACCGTTTGCGGGTGCCCCATTCATGCGCGTCTTCTGCGCATGAGTGGGAGTCAACTCACTCCCGCCTTCCGATGGACCCATGCCCAGCCGATTGAAACGGTGCCAGAATGAGGGCAATCACCACTTCCTCACCTTCAGCAGTTACCGCCGTCTGCGCTGTCTCGACAACGACCACTCGCGTAAGGTGTTCCTTGACATCCTCGAAGTCGTTCGCCGGCGCCACCAGTTCTTCTCTTCGGTTACGTCCTCATGCCCGAACAGGTGCACATTCTGCTGAGCGAGCCAAAGGCGGAGCCTCTGCGCAATACCCAGAGTGCCGTCCTGTTCGGCCGCTTGCGCTTTCGCTTGGCTTTCGGCCATAAGCCTCATGTGGCAATGATCCATGTCAGTTATTGGAACACTGATAGACCGGCCTATTGGTGGGCTGCCAAGTGCATTAGCTTGCCTAGCTCATAAAGGATGCCTTGAGCGACAAGACTCCCCGCTGCTTTCTCAGCTATGCCACGGATGGAAGCCAAAAATCCATTGATTCGCTTTGCACTCGGTTGCGTCGCCTCAATCTCGGTCTGGAGGCCGTCTAGGGCTTGGTGCAGCTCCAGAGTGGACTCAGGCTCTAGTCCTAGTTGAGTCTCGTTATCCCGAATCTTGCGAACCAGCGATTCAATAGCGGCCTTGGGCATTACGTTAACTGTGTTCCCTTCCACACTGAAGTTGCCGCTACCGGACCCCATGTTCCCTGTAAACGTCTCAATCATTCCGATGTTGTAAACGGCTTGCGCTTCATGCGCCTTCTTGCGCTCGTCTGCCGAGAATGACATGCCTTGTCCCCTTATGCCCGACTTCTCAAGTTTAAGTGCCCATTCAAGCAACGCATTACGAACCGCTTCCAACAGCCCCACTACATGACTACCGTTCACCATCAGCGTAAAGTCAGAATCAAATCCCGTTTTGTCTCTCAATAACTGAATTCCGTAGGAATTAAATGGGATGGTCAGCGTGCCGCCATTCGCCTTTTCAACTGCATTCTCCAACTCAGCAATTTTCTGGTGAATTCGCCGCCTTGAATACGTCTCTTCTGTTTTTCGGTCCCCGAAAATAACTGGCTGCCAACCGTGAAAGGGGTTCCACCCTTTAACCTGCCCGACAATAACCCGATAGTCCGGCACATCGCCATCCGGGTAGCCATTCAGTTCATGTTCTACCCATTGCTCAAGTTCGGGGAGTTCTAGTTTGACCGCGATAGTCTTCGCTTTTCGCAGTAAATTACTCACCTTGGCATTGGCGTCCAAGGCGTCACGTTGAAGCTCTTCGACCAGAGAAGACACAGGCATTCCTCTTGAAAGGCGACGTTGCTCTTATCTTACGCCGGGTTTTTTTCTCAACCGTCAGCCCCTTGACCACTCGCTCATACACAGCACGAGGGATGCGGACACTGCGATAGCTCCGCTTGTGCATCCGCTCGGGCGTTCCAAGATCGTGACGCCCCGCTCTTCCCGAAACATCCGCGCGACCGTTTGCCGGGAGAAGCCTTCAGCGCGGCCGGGTGCCCCATTCATGCGGGTCTTCTGCGCATGAGTGGGGATCAACTCACTCCCACATTCCGATGGCCCCATGCCAGATGCCCATGTTTCTCTTCTGAAACCGGGGAAAGCTCAAATCCCATCCCGCCGCCCAAAAGCTCCCCGGAGCAGGCAGCTAAGAGCTGCTGTCAAGCCCACATTGCTTCAGATTTCCTCTAAATACCTCATTCCATTCACAATTCTCCCCGTCCGGTTTTGCAGTCTAATTCCGCCAATCGCGCATAATTAAACCATGCCGCACTCTCCACTCCAACTCGAGCCGTTTTCGCCCCGCACGGCGCGCGCAGTGAGGCCGGAGCACAACGCCAGACATCACCGCCCGTCCGGATCCATCCGGAAAATACCCACCCCCCTGTCCTGCGTCATATCTTCGCCTTTTCGCCCCTTCGCTCCACCTCTCCGTTCCAAACAAACCACTTACCGGACAAAAGAAATACCCACCCCCCCATCAGAAAATTTGCCGCGTTCCACAATTCGCTAGCATGTTTTTCGGTGGACGAATGCGTCGTTTCTTCGCCTTCGCCGCTCCGCTCTGCGCCTTCCCGCAAACCCGCTATCATTAGGTCGAGCGCGGAGCGAGGGTCCGCGCATCCATGTCCGAGCCAACCTTCTTCATCTCGGCCGGTGAGGCCAGCGGCGAGCACTACGGCGCCCTGCTCATCTCCGCCATCCGCGCCCGCCTCCAGTCCAGCGGCAAATCCGCCGCCTTCTACGGCATGGGCGGAGATCGCATGGCCGCCGCCGGACTCGACCGCATCGTCCGCTCCGAGGACATGGCCGTCATGGGCATCACCGAGGTCCTCCACCACCTCCCGCGCATCTACCGCGAGTTCCGCAAGCTCAAATCCGCCATTCGTCGCCGCCCGCCCACCGTCGCCATCCTCATTGACTTCCCCGACATCCACTTCCGCCTCGCCGCACAGCTCCACCGGCTCGGCGTGCCGGTGCTCTTCTTCGTCAGCCCCCAGCTCTGGGCCTGGAAGAAGCACCGCATCCAGCTCGTGCAAAAGTACATCGACGAGATGCTCGTCATCTTCCCCTTCGAGGAGCAGTTCTACTTGGACCACGGCGTCCGCGCCCGCTTCGTCGGCCATCCCCTCGCCGATCTGCCGCTGCCCTCCATCTCCCGCGCCGACTTCGCCAGCCAGCACCAGCTCGACCTCGCCGCGCAATGGATCGGTCTGCTCCCCGGCTCCCGCGCCAAAGAGATTCGCGCCAACCTGCCGGAGATGCTGCGCGCAGCGCGCCTGTTGATCAAGCAAACCGGGACGGCGCAGTTTCTCTTTCCCCTCGCAGCCACCCTCACGCAGGAGCAGCGCAGCCTGGCCCAGAGCCTTGTCCAGGAGCACGGGAGCGACGTGACGGTTCGCCTCATCCGTGACAGCGGCGCCGAAGGCGCAGTCGCCCCCACCGCAGGCGGAGCCCGCGCCGCGCTCTTCCACGCCCGCGCCTCCGTCGTGGCCAGCGGCACCGCCACCGTCGAGGCCGCGCTGATCGGCAATCCTTTCGTCGTCGTCTATCGCGTCTCGCCCCTCACCTACGCCATCGCCCAGCGCGTCGTCACCGTGCCCCACGTCGCCATGGCCAACCTCATCGCCGGCCGCCGCGCCGTGCCCGAACTCATTCAGGGCGACTTCACCGCCGCCAACATCGTCCTGCATCTCGCGCCTTTGCTACCCGATGGCAGCCCGCGTCAGTCCATGATGCAGGACCTCGCACGCATCCGCGCCCTGCTTGCCTTGCATCCCCCGCAGGGTCAACCGGCTGCGAGCGCTGTCGATCGCGTCGCAACGATTGCGCTC
>JAGWML010000292.1 GCA_028873155.1 Acidobacteriota bacterium | reverse complement strand
ATCGTCCAGGTCGAGCGCGCCATCGGGCAGGATATCGACCTCGATGCCGGTGAAGACGCGGATGCGGCCTTCCATCTGCCCGTCCACCTCGCGGATGCGACGCAGGTGCTCGAGCGCGCGCTTCTCGTCGAGTCCGTTGGTCATCGCCAGATTCTTGGAGTGGTCCGTGATGGCGACGTATTTGTAACCGCGGGCCAGGGCTGCCTCGGCCATCTCCAGGATCGTGTTGCGCCCATCGGTCGCGGTGGTGTGCATGTGCACATCGCCCTGGATGTCGGCGAGTTCGATGAGGTGTGGAAGCTTGTGTGCCGTCGCGGCCTCAATCTCGCCCAGATTCTCCCTGAGCTCCGGAGGAATCCAGTCCATGCCCAGTGCGGCGTAAATCTCCTCTTCAGTCGCCGACGCCACAACGGAGTCGTCTTTGAGCCGTGCCAGCGACCACTCGCTCAGGGTGTAGCCCATCTTCAGGGCCCGCTGCCGCAGGGTCACGTTGTGCGCCTTGGAGCCGGTGAAGTACTGCAGCGCTGCCCCGTAGCTCTCCGAAGGCAGCAGGCGCACGTCCACCTGCAGCCCGTTGGCGAGTTGGAAGCTGACCTTGTTTTCGCCTTTGGCAAGGATGGTTTGAATACCGGGGAAGGCAGCCACATGATCCACCGCGGCGGCTGTGTGCTCCGGGCGGCACGCGGATCCCGTCGCCAGCAGGTCCAGGTCGCCGGCAGTCTCGCGTCCGCGTCGCAGCGACCCAGCCGGAGTGACGCGCTCGATGCCGGGAAAGCCGAGCAGATAGGCGCGAATGCGCTGGGCCGCCTCTTCCGCGTCGTCGATCCGGAAGCGGCCCGAGCTGCGGCGGTAATCCTCGATGCCCTTGCGGAGCTTTTCAATCTGCCTCGCGCCCATGCGCGGCAGGTCGTTCAGGCGTCCGGCTTCGATGGCCTCGGCGAGCTGGTCCACGCTGGCGACCTTCGCCGCATCCCACAGCAGCGCCACGGTCTTGGGTCCCATGCCGGGCAGCTTCAGCAGCTCCAGAATCGCAACCCCGTACTTGGCGAGCAGTTCGTCCCGCAGCGGCAGGGATCCAGTGGATGCAATGGCCTGCAGGTTGGCCGCCATGCCCTTGCCGATGCCCGGAATCTCAAGCAGTTGGGCAAGGTCTGCCGTGGCGCTGGCTACGTCAACGGTCGTCTGTTCCAGGGATTCGGCGGCGCGCCGGTAGCTGCGGATGCGGAAGCTGTCGCCGCCGTCGATTTCAAGAAGGTCAGCAGTCTGCGCAAGCAGGTGCGCCATGGAAGAGTTATCCATGGCACCAGTATCTGCGAGCCGACCCGGAAAGGACAGCGTTGAAAGAAGGGAAGACCTGTCTGAAATCAGACGGTCACATAGTCTCAGTTCGCGGGTGCGGCCTGGCCGTGTTCTGGAGCGCTCATGCCATTCCAGGAAGTGAAAAAGGCGAACTGGCGAGCCGAATCGAACCGGACGCAGCCTGCAGCCTTTCGAGATGAAATCGGCTACGCGGCGGTATGCGCGGTGTCGCGATGACGGATGACCGAGTCCGCCTGAGGCCCTTTCTGACCCTGGACGATGTCGAACTCCACCTCATCGCCCTCCTTCAGGGTCTTGTAGCCGTCCAGTTGAATCGCCGAGTAGTGCACAAACACATCCGGCCCATCCTCACGCCCGATGAATCCGTAACCTTTGGCGTTGTTGAACCACTTGACCTTGCCCTTGTACTGAGTCACGGGGTTTTGCCTCTCTTGCGTCATTTAAGAATTGGACAGCCTACACCGGGGGCATTGCCTGTCCTTGAATGCTATGACGACAAAAACGCGCGAAAGGTTGATTGAGGAAATCGAAGACGCGAAAAAAAATATAAAATTCCCGAGCCAATGCCCAGCCTCCGGCGCAAGCTGTTGACCTGCAAGCAACAAGGCAAAATGCGAATACCGCGCGCCGCGGCGTCTGCTATTTCTTCCGTTTCTTCGCCAGCATCCGCGTGTAGAGCAGCACGCTGGTGAGCGTCTTGCCATCGAGGATGGCGCCCTGTTCGATCATCTTCACGGCATCCGAGAGCTTGACGAGCCGCAGCTCAATCTCCTCATCCTCTTCAGGATGCGCGTCTCCGGGAATCAGGCCTTCCGCCAGAAAGACCTTCATCGATTCGCCGAGGAAGCCTGGGCTGGCAAAGTACTCCACCAGCGGCTTCCACCTTTTTGCGCGATAGCCGGTCTCCTCTTCGAGTTCCCGCTGCGCGCCCGCCAGAGGCTCCTCGCCGGGATCGAGCTTGCCCGCTGGCAGCTCCCACAGGAACTGATTGGCCGCATGGCGGTACTGGCGCTCGACCACGATCCAGGGGTCCTTCTTGTTCTTCGAGCGGTCCAGGGCAAGAATGACGACCGAGCCGTTGTGACGGATCACGTCGCGTTCGCTGCGCTTG
>JAGWML010000056.1 GCA_028873155.1 Acidobacteriota bacterium | reverse complement strand
CGCGAAGCCAGCGTCTACGCTGTGTACGCAATCGAGTAGCGCTCGCCTCAGTCCAGAAGCTCCTCGGTCAACGGATCGGGCACGCCTCGAAAGTACTTCTTCAGCGCATCGCAGAAGATCTCGCCGTCCTCGGCCGCGCGCGCAAACAGAGTCATCGACGAGCGAAACTTCATGTCGTCCGGGCTGCCGAAGATCTCCCGTGCGGTCCGCCCTTCGATGCAGTTCACAATCTCCGTGCACTCCATCAGCCGCGCGCCCAGCACCGGATGCCGCAGATACGACGTCGCCTCTTCCAGCGATCCAATCCCGTAGTACAGGGCCATCGAGCTGCGGCCCAACCCCTTCATCTGCGGAAAGATGAACCACATCCAGTGGCTCTCCTTGCGCCCCGCGCGCAGCTCTGCCAGCACATCGCTGTAGACCTCAGACTGTGCCTCGACAAAGCGCTGAAGTGCGAAGGGGTCTCGCATCACCGTGTCTCTCCGGGGGAAGTGTTGCTCCATTCCAATTCAGCGGGCGCATCCGAGTCGGCGCCGGGAAGCGCCTTGCCCACGCTCATCTCTCGACCCGCAGCCAGCCGAGATTTACGATAAGTGTATGCCGTTTCCCATCCGTGTCTGTGTCGTCTGCCACGAGGAGTTCGAGCTTCGGCCCGGCAAGCCCGGGTTCGCCAATCGCTGCCCGGCATGCAGCCAGCCGGAAGAAGACGCGGGCGGCGCGCACGATGCCGCGACAGTCGATCCCGGCGCGGCAAAGGAAATCAACGCCGCCCGACGTGCCGCCATGCGCAACCTGCTCTACCGCAAAGACAGCTAGCCAAATCTCGACCTTCCTCGGCAGATGAATCCTTTTCAAAACCTGCACATCCGATAGATAGTTGTTCGAACGAATAATTCTCTCCCGTCACAAAGACGGGCGGGAATACACTGAGGAGGCTTTCATGTCCGCATCCGCGCTTCGCCAGCCCGCACTCTTCCTTCCCCACGGCGGAGGCCCCTGCTTCTTCATGGACTGGACCTGGGGCCCTGCCGACACATGGCACGCCACCCAGCGCTTTCTTGAGGGGTTGGCCGCCTCTCTTCCCGCGCCGCCCGAAGCGCTCCTCGTCGTCAGCGGCCACTGGGAAGAGCCTGCCTTCACCGCCAGCGCCGCTTCCGCTCCCCAACTCATCTACGACTACTCCGGCTTCCCCGAGCACACCTACCGGCTCACCTGGCCCGCACCCGGCGACCCCGCCCTCGCTACGCGCGTCGTCGAACTTCTGAAAGTCGCCGGTCTGCCCGCGGCCACCAGCTCCACGCGCGGCTACGACCACGGCGTCTTTGTGCCCCTCAAGGTCGCCTTCCCGCAGGCGCAGATTCCAGTCGTCACGCTTTCGCTCGCAGCCTCGCTCGATCCCGCACAGCATCTCGCTGCCGGCCGCGCCCTTGCGCCCCTGCGCGATGAGGGCGTGCTCATCATCGGCAGCGGCATGAGCTTCCACAATCTCCGCGGCTACCTCCGGCCTGAGACGCCGGCGCGCGCCCGCGCTTTTGACGACTGGCTCACCGCCGCAGTCACCTCACCCGCATCCGAACGCAACGCAGCCCTCACGCGCTGGCGCGAGGCGCCCTTTGCTACCTACGCTCACCCGCGCGAAGAGCACCTCATCCCGCTCATGGTCGTCGCCGGAGCAGGCGGTGACGCGCCCGGCGCACGCATCTTCCACGACGAGCCCATGGCCGCCGCGCTCAGCGCCTATCGCTTCGACGGATAAACGGGAACCGAATGCAGCGCCGGTGAACATCCGGCGCAATGCTCACCGCTCAAACCATTTTGTCTTCTTGCCCAGCCTCAGCCCGCTGTCCAGCAGGACGGCCAGTGTTCCCAGCAGCATGCACAGGTCCGTGCGCGCCTCATGCAAAAAGCTCCATACGCCATAGCGCGCAAAAAGCGGCGGTGCGAACCGGCCCAGCGGGTGTCCCAGGAGGATTGGAATCTTGGTGGTCACGATCGCCGTCGCAATCACAACAAGCAGCGCCAGGGCCCCATCGCCCGCGAACACGCCCAGCATCACCGCTGCGCCACCCAGCACCTCAACAACTCCCACCAACGGCGCCAGCAGATGCGGCAGCGGAAAGCCGAGGTGCGCAAATCGTCCCCAGCCCAGCTCCGCGGGCCGCAGAAACTTGAGGATGCCCTCCGTCAGAAACACCACCCCCACCATCATGCGAATCAGCAGCATGGGAAGGCTTCGGCGCATGTCCCTCCATGGGGCGCGGGAGCCAGTCGCAGGCTCTGCCGCTCATACAAGATGAAATGTGCATCCTTGAATCAGTCAAAGAATACCGCATTCCGGAAACGCGCCCACGGCCGTGCCGGCTCGGCCATCTCACGGCGCGTCGTTCAGCAACCGCTCAATCTCCTGAACCAGCGCCTGCGGCTTCGTCGAGGGTCCATAGCGCCGCACTACCTCTCCCTGCCGGTCCACCAGAAACTTCGTGAAATTCCACTTGATGCGCCGCGAACCGAACAGCCCCGGCCGCATCTTCTTCAGGTACGCATACAGCGGATGCGTTCCCGGCCCATTCACCTCAATCTTTGCGAACACCGGAAAGCTCACGCCGAAATTCCCCGCGCAGAACGACCCGATCTCGCTCTCCGTTCCCGGTTCCTGTGCGCCGAACTGGTTGCAGGGAAACCCCAGCACAGCAAACCCGCGCTCCTTGTATCGCCGGTACAGCTCCTCCAGCCCCGCGTACTGCGGTGTGAATCCGCATCGGCTCGCTGTGTTCACAATCAGCAGCACCTGGCCGCGCAACGCCTCCAACCCCATCAGCCGTCCATCCAGCAGCGACGCAGAAAACCCGTACACGTCCTCGATGGGCTTCCCGTCGCTCATGTCACGCTTCATTTCACGATTGTCTCAGGCTGTCCTGTCGCTCCAGCCTGCGTCTAAAAGAGATGCACACCCATTATGCGTTGTTGCAGGCCCCCGCCGGGCCAGTCTCATCCGGTAGACTGTTAAGGGCTACCGCGATCCTCAGGCCGGCGGGAAGATTCTGCTTCTCGGCGGCTGTGTGTGCGGTGCCGACCCAGGGTCCGAAGGCTTCATGCTCGGCAGGGTATGTAGGAAAAGATCTGATTACCTCGTCGGCGCATCCAGCGTCGGCTTGGGAGCCGTGACCGCGGTCCAATATAATCAATCTTTCCGCCAAGCTGTATCAGATTTTTTAGCAATGAGGGTGTGCATATTCTTCCCGTGAAGCTTAACTTTGGACCGCACCAGCTCTTGTGCTCGCCGCAGGGTGACAGCCCGGTGAAGATCAGGCACGCATCAATCCTCCGCAGGCTGCGGAATCTCCGCCTTTGGGCGCGGCTCTCTGTCCTGTTGCTCGTGGTCCTCGCCGGAGGCGCCGCCGTCGCGCAGACTTCGGACACCATCGACCAGATTCGCGTCATCGGCAACCGCCGCATCCCGAAGGAAACCATCCTCGCCCGCATGTTCACCCACGCCGGCGATACCTACGACTCCATCTCCATCGAGCGCGACTTCAACTCGCTCTGGAATACCGGCTACTTCGAAGATCTCCGCATCGAGCGCGAAGACACGGAGAAAGGCGTCATCCTCGACGTCTTCGTCCGCGAGCGCCCCACCATCCGCGAGATTAACTACAAGGGCAACAACTCCGTCAGCCAGTCCGACATTCTTGACCGCTTCAAGAAAGAGAAGGTCGGCCTCTCCGTCGAGGGACAGTACGACCCCACCAAAATCAAGCGCGCCGAGACGGTCATCAAGGACATGCTCGCCGAGCACGGCCATCAGTTCGCCACCGTGAAGACTGAGGTCAAGACCATTCCCCCTGCTTCCGTGCAGGTCAACTTCAATATCAAGGAAGGCCCCACCGTCAAAGTGGGCAACATCCGCTTCACCGGCAATCAGCACATCGGCAGCACGGAGCTGCGCCGGGCCATGAAGAACCTCAAGCCGATTGGCATCCCGTATTCGATCATCTTCGAGGACCTCTTCGCCAAGACCTTTGACTCCTCCAAGCTCGACGAAGACTCCGAGCGCGTTCGCTTCGCGTATCGCGACAAGGGCTACTACAACGCCGCCGTCGAAACCCCGCAGACCCAGATTCGCGATGAAGGCGGCCTGAACTGGTTCACCTTCCGGCCCCGCCGCGGCAAGCGCATTGATATTCTTCTGCCCATCGAAGAAGGCGCCCGCTATCGCCTCGGCACCATCAGCTTCACCGGCAACAAGGCCGTCACCAACGTCAGGGCCCTCCGCGGCACCTTCAATATCAGGGATGGCGACTGGTTCGACGCGCAGATGATCGGTAAGGGCCTCGAGAACCTCAAGAAGGCCTACGGCCAGCTCGGCTACATCAACTTCGGCGCCGTGCCCAAGCCCATCTTTGACGACCAGAAGAAGACCGTCTCACTGCAGATCGACATCGACGAAGGCAAGCCCTTCTATGTCGGCCGCATCGAGATTCAGGGCAACACCATCACCCGCGACCGCGTCATCCGCCGCGAGTTGATGCTCGAAGAGGGCCAGGTCTACAACTCCCAGCTATGGGAGTACAGCCTCATGCGCCTCAACCAGCTTGAGTACTTCGAGCCGCTCAAGGTCGACCAGGACACCGAAGCGCACCAGAATCCCGAAGCAGGCACCGTCGATCTGCTCCTCAAGGTCAAGGAGAAGGGCAAGAACTCCATTGGCCTCAATGGCGGCGTCAGCGGCCTCCAGGGAGCCTTCCTCGGCGTGAACTACCAGACCAACAACTTCCTCGGTCTGGGTGAAACGCTCAGCGTGCAGGGCAACCTCGGCAACGCGCAGCGCCAGTTCCTCTTTGGCTTCTCGCAGCCGTACATCCACAACCGGCCCATCAACTTCGGCTTCCAGATCTTCAATAACAAGCAGGACTTCAACCCCTCGCACGCCTACCAGGCCACCACCGGTCAGGCGCTCAATCTAACCCAGGCCCAGCAGTCGCTCACGCAGAACTACAACCAGGCCTCCACGGGATTGAACTTCTCCATCAGCTATCCGCTCAAGCGGCACGCCTTCCAGCGCGTGGGCTTCACCTACAGCCTCGACCGCTCCACCATCTCTGCCTTCAGCACCGCATCGCAGACCTTTTTCCAGACCATCAGCTTCCGCTCCGGCATCCAGGGTTCCAACCCCCTCGCCGGTATCGTCAACAGCTCGGTCTCGCTCAGCTATATCTACAACACCATCAACGATCCAATTCGCCCGCGCAGTGGCAAAGAGTGGACGGCGCTCGTGCAGGCCGGCGGCGCCTGGGGCAACCTGCGCTATGTCGCTCCCTTCATCGCGTACAAGAGCTTCCGCTCCATGCACTACTTCAAGCCTTCGCAGATGGGGCATAACGTGCTCGGAATTCGCGCGCAGCTCGGCTGGGTCACCGGCTGGGGCGGCGACGTGGCTCCGCCCCAGAACCGCTTCTTTACCGGCGGCGACGGAGACCTGCGCGGTTTCGATATCCGCGGCGCCACGCCCTACGGCTATGTGCCCACCCGCGCGACCGTGCAGCTCACCAACCCCGATGGCTCCTGCGTTCCGCGCGACCCGACCAATCCGCAGCTCAACCAGTGCATCCAGGTGCCCATCCCCGTCTACGGCATCACCTCCATCGGCGGCGACGCCAGCTTTACCGCCAATGCCGAATACCGCATTCCCATTGCCGGTTCGGTCACCTTCTCGTTCTTTGACGACTTCGGAATTGATTCCGCCGTCAACCGCAATCAGCTCCAGCAGAGCCCCGAGGGCTTCGCTTCTTTGATTGCGCCGCTCTATGGCTGCCCGGTCTACAACAACGGCTCCTGCCAGGGCGGCATCCCCGGCTCCCAGGTCGGGTTCCAGCAGAACATCCGGCCCGTGGCCGGTACAAACTTCGTGCCGCGCATGTCCGTCGGCGGCGAGCTGGGCGTCATCATGCCGGTGGTCAACGCGCCCTTCCGCATCTACTTCGCCTATAACCCACTGCGCCTGTACGAGCACCCCTATTGCAACGACCTCAAGCTCGGCGCCAAAGTGCAGAGCTGCTCGGCAGAACTTATCACCCGCGACCTGTTCCCGCCCGGAGGCGCAGGCGACTACACCTACGCCCAGGCAATTCAGGCTTACGGCGCGCAGAACCTCTTCCGCGAACCGCGCAAGACCTTCCGCCTGACCGTTTCCACTACGTTCTAGAACACACCTCTATGCTCGGGGCGCTTCGCGCGCCCCGGCTGCCTCAAAGGAGCACCCCCCCAATGAAACTCGTTTCCACCGTTGCCGCCGCTCTCTGTGCGGGCTTCTCTCTCGCCGCTGCGGCCCAATCCCCCGCCCCCGCTGCAAAAGTGGCCGTCGTCGCTTTCCAGCAGGCCGTCGCGCAAACCAATGAGTTTCAGCGCAGCTTCGGCGATCTGCAAAAGAAGTACACCCCGCGCCGTGACCAGCTCAAAACCCTCAGCGACGAAATCGACAGCCTGAAGAAGCAGCTCCAGTCCACTACGCTCAGCCAGGCCGACCGCGCCAGCCGCACCCGCGCCATCGATGACAAGCAGAAGGAGCTCCAGCGCAGCGCGCAGGAAGCCCAGACCGACTTCCAGACCGAAATCGAGAAGAGCTTCAACGGCATCGCCACCAAGGTCGGCCAGGAGCTCATCGCCTACTCGACGCAGCAGGGGTACACCCTCGTGCTCGATGGCGGCCGACAGGAAACTCCAGTCGTCCTCTGGGCAACCCCGGCGACCGATATTACCCAGGCGCTGGTGAATGACTACAACGTCAAGTCGGGCATCCCTGCTCCCGCAACTCCCGCGGCCGCCGCTCCCGCGCCCTCCCGGCCCGCCGGAGCCAGAACCGGCGCGGCAGGCTCCACAGCGCATCCCGCCGCCGCTCACTAGCGCCGCGCTTCCACTCCAAGCACGCACTACAGCCTGAGGCTCCGCGCATCGCGGCCTCAGGCTTTTTGCTGCCTGTGTGCACGGCATCGCGGGTCCTCCGGAGGTACCCGGCGGAGCCGCTTTGCGTCGTTTGACGCTCCTACCCCGCCCTCATATAATCCATCTAGTTCCTGCTGATGTCTCCATCCGCGTCTGTTCCTGTCTCCGCTCAGTTCTGAACGGAGCTCCCTCAAAGGAAGACCGTGAGGTTTGTCAGGAGGCACAGGCTTGCCTTTCGGTGTTGCCGTGGGCAGCCAACCAGGAATCCTGAAGGAGTTTTCCATTCGCATGAAGCGCTCTGTAGCACTCGTGATGACTCTGGCGTCCGGCCTTGGCCTGACCGCCATCGCTCAGACTCCATCCGCGCCGGCCGCAACTGCCGCATCGGCCCCTGCCGGCCCCGCCAAGATCGCTGTAATCGCCTTCCAGGTGGCCGTTGCTCAGACCAATGAGGGCCAGCGCAACTTCGCCGATCTCCAGAAGAAGTACGATCCCAAGCGCCAGCAGCTCAAGACACTCAGCGACGAGGTGGACAACCTCAAGAAGCAGCTCCAGACGCAGGGCAGCACCCTTACCGACGCCGAGCGGTCTGAGAAGACCCGCTCCATCGACGAAAAGGAAAAACAGCTCCAGCGCTCCGCCGAAGATGCCCAGAACGACATGCAGCAGGAGATGCAGGAGATGTACAACACCCTGGCCTCCAAGGTGTATGACGTTCTCAACGACTACGTGAAGCAGCACGGATACACCCTCGTGCTCGACTTTTCGCAGCAGCAGAGCCCGGTTCTCTACGCAGCTGAGTCCACCAACATCACCAAGGACATCATCAGCGCCTACAACCAGAAGTCCGGCGTTCCTGCGCCTCCGGCCGATGCAACCATCTCGGCTCCAGCCCCCGCGCCCAGGGCTCCGGCTGCTCACTAATTGGCCCGGCCGTCCAGCGGCCCATGGTCAGGAAACACCCACTCAGGGCCTCCGCGCATCGCGTTGAGGCCCTGAGGTCTTTTATCTCCCCGTCTGTGGAAAAAACTGTGGATCGCAAAGCCCGAGCCGATCAAAATTTCCGCAGTTATCCACTTGTCAAGCTGGCCAAACTTTTGCTAAGCGAGTTAACTCTCTTAATTTCAGTGTCAGCGCATGCCAGAGGCCAGACCTCAGCGGCCCGGGCCCCCTGTCTGTGTGATCTGCCGCGATTTTGCGGCTTTCCACAGTCTCAGATGAATATCATGTGACTAAAGTGCGGAACCGCGCCTGGCTGGTCTGATTACTTTGCCTGGTCTTCGCCTACGCGCAGCACAGCCAGAAACGCCTCCTGCGGAATGTCGACCTTCCCAATCCGCTTCATCCGCTTCTTGCCTTCCTTCTGCTTCTCCAGCAGCTTACGCTTGCGGCTGATGTCGCCGCCGTAGCACTTCGCCAGCACATTTTTGCGCAGCGCACTCACCGTCTCGCGGGCCACGATTTTGGCTCCAATCGCCGCCTGGATCGCCACCTCAAACTGCTGCCTCGGAATCAGCTCCCGCATCTTCGCCACCAGCGCCTTGCCACGCTCGTACGCAAAGTCCCGGTGCACGATAATCGACAGCGCATCCACCGGCTCGCCGGAGACAAGGATGTCCAGCTTCACCATCGGCGATTCCCACTCGCCGGCAAGCTGATAGTCCAGCGAGGCATATCCCCGCGAGATCGACTTCAGCCGGTCATAGAAGTCCAGCACAATCTCGTTCAGAGGCAGCTCATAGGTCAGCATCACGCGCGTCGGCGTCACATACTCAAAGTTGATCTGCCGTCCGCGCTTCTCTTCCACCAGCTTCAGAATCCCGCCAACATACTCCTCGTTGGTCAGAATCTTTGCCGTGATGACAGGCTCGCGGATGCTCTCGATGTTGGTCGGCTCCGGCCAGCGGGAAGGATTATCCACTTCAACCGTGCTGCCATCCGTGAGCGTGATGTGGTAGCGCACGCCCGGCGCCGTCGTAATCAGGTCCAGCTCGTACTCACGCTCCAGCCGCTCCTGGATGATCTCCATGTGCAGCAGGCCAAGAAATCCGCAGCGAAATCCGAATCCCAACGCAACCGAGCTCTCCGGCTCAAAGAAGAACGAGGAGTCATTCAGCCGCAGCTTCTCCAGCGCATCGCGCAGCAGCGTGTGCTCGTGCGAATCCACCGTGTACAGGCCCGAGAAAACCATCGGCTTGATGTCTTCAAAGCCTGGCAGTTGCGCCGTCGCGGGACGCGAGTCGTCGGTCACCGTATCGCCGATCTTGGTATCGGCCACGTTCTTGATGGTCGCCGCGAAGAACCCGACTTCCCCGGCGCGCAGTTCCGCAATCTCTACCGGCTTCGGCATCAGCACGCCCATGGACTCAACATCGAACGCCTTTGCGTTCGACATCAGCCGAATCCGCTGCCCCTTGCGCATCGTTCCCTGCATCACGCGCACCAGCACAATCACGCCGCGGTACGCATCGAACCATGAGTCGAAGATCAGCGCCTGTAGCGGCGCATCGGGGTCGCCCGTGGGCGGCGGCAGCCGGTGCACAATCGCTTCCAGCACCTCGCTCACGCCCTGGCCGGTTTTTGCGCTCACCGGAATGGCATCCGTCGCGTCCAATCCCACAGCCTGCTCGATCGCCTCCTGCGTGCGCAGAATATCCGCCGAAGGCAGGTCGATCTTGTTGATGACCGGGATGATCTCCAGGCCGTGGTGAATCGCAAGATACGCATTCGCCAGCGTCTGTGCCTCCACGCCCTGGCTGGCGTCCACCACCAGCAGCGCGCCCTCGCACGACGCAAGCGAACGAGACACCTCGTAGCTGAAGTCCACGTGACCCGGCGTGTCGATCAGGTTGAGCTCGTAGGTATTGCCGTCTTTTGCCTTGTACATCATGCGCACGGCGTGCGCCTTGATCGTGATGCCGCGCTCGCGCTCCAGATCCATGGCGTCCAGAATCTGCGCCTGCATCTCGCGCCCCGTCACGGAGCCGGTCAGCTCCAGCAGGCGGTCGCTCAGCGTCGACTTGCCGTGGTCGATGTGGGCAATAATGGCGAAGTTGCGTAGGAAACGTGCTTCCATGAGAGGTTGGCGAAGAAAGCGAAATGCGCCATCCAGCGCACATTGCCTCTATGGCATAGCTTATCATCGCAATAGCAGTGCAAGGCGCCGCGCGCGCCGCGCTCACCAACAGTCAGCCCGCCCAGTGCGCAGGCTGGCAGAGATGTTCAACACCTTGCGCATACGCATCAGTTCATTCCGGTTTTTTGCCGTCGCAGCGCTCGCGCTGTCTCTCGGCGGCTGCACGCCATCCAGCCACAAGGCGGCAACCGCGCCCGCGCCGCAGGCCACTGCGCCCGCGCTGCCCACGCCGCAGCAGCGGGCCGCACAGGCCACTGCCGCCAAAGCGCAACTATCCGCCACTTTTGAGCAGCAGCGCGTACAGGCGGTCATCGCAAACGTTGAAAAAGCTTACGCTGCGGGCCAGGCCGACTACCGCAAGGGCAACCTGCCTGAAGCCAAGGCAGAGTTCGATCGCGCCGTCGATCTCATGCTCTCGAGCGGCATCGACATCAAAAGCAATTCGCAGTTGCAGGACGAGTTCGATCGCATCGTCGACTCCGTCAACACACTGGAGATGGAAGCCCTCAAGCAGGGCAACGGATTTGCGCCAGCGGTCGAGCCCACTCCCGGCGATGTCGCCAGCGATGTCACCTTCGCCGTCGATCCCAATCTGCTCGCCCGCGCCCGCGCCGACCTCGCCACCACCAAGTCCGATCTTCCCATGGTCATGAACGACTACGTCGCCGCGTTCATCAACTTCTTCGCCTACACGCAGAAGGGCCACAACACGCTGCTCCACTCCTTCCAGCGCGCCGGCAGATACAGATCGATGATTCAGCATGTCATGTCGGAAGAGGGCGTGCCGCAGGATCTCATCTACCTCGCCGTTGCCGAGTCGGGCTTCCAGCCCCGCGCTGTCAATCGCGGCTCCGGCGCAGGCGGCATGTGGCAGTTTATGCCGTACGGAAACTACGGCCTGAGCCGCACCCGATATGTTGACGAGCGCTTCGATCCGGAGAAATCCACGCGCGCCTACGCACGCTATATGAAGTTCCTCTATGACCAGCTCGGCGACTGGTACCTCGCGATGGCCGCCTATGACCACGGCGCGGGCAACATCCAGCGCGAGGTCCAGCGCACCGGCTATGCCGACTTCTGGGAGCTCTACAAGCGCCATGAACTGCCGCGCGAAACCCAGAACTATGTGCCCGAAATTCTCGCCGCCATCATCATCGCCAATCACCCCACGCAGTACGGCTTCGATGAAATCACGCTCGACCCGCCCGTCCTGACTGATACCGTCTCAATCGACTACTCGGTCGACTTGCGCCTCGTCTCCGATCTTGTCGATGCGCCAGTCGATGAGCTGATGGCCCTCAATCCAAGCCTGCTCCGCTTTGCCACGCCGCCCGATACCAGCTTCGATCTCCATCTCCCCGCAGGCGCCGCCGCGCTCTTTCAGCAGCGCATCGCGGCCATCCCCGAGAACAAGCGCGACGCCTGGCGCTATCACCGCGTCGCTCCAGAGGACACGCTCGCTTCAGTTGCCGGCAGCTTCCACGTTTCCGTCGCTGATCTTGCCGCTGCCAATCAGATGAGCGAAGACGAAAGTCTCTCCGGCGTCGAAGCCATCGTCGTTCCTGTTCCACCCGCACCCGAATCCTCGTCGCGCACGATGCTCTACACCACACGCCGCGGAGATACGCTCGTCTCCATCGCCGACCGCTTCGGCGTTTCTCTCGCGCAGTTGCGGAGTTGGAATCACCTCGCCGGCATTCGCGTATCTGCCGGCCGCAGGCTTCGCGTCGCCGAGCCAGCTCACGTCGTGCGCACGCGCAGCACGCATCGCCGCTCGTCCGCACACTCCTCCGCGCTGCATGGCGATCCGCCCGCTTCCAGCAGCAAGTCCGCAGCGCACGCTGCCGCCGCATCCGGAGCTTCCTC
This sequence comes from Acidobacteriota bacterium, assembly GCA_028873155.1. Classification (GTDB taxonomy): domain Bacteria; phylum Acidobacteriota; class Terriglobia; order Terriglobales; family Acidobacteriaceae; genus Telmatobacter. The sequence goes on along the minus strand of JAGWML010000056.1, from coordinate 1,637 downwards.
CAAAGCATCGCCATCCACAGCGCACTCCGCAAAGCATTCGCGCCATCGCAAAGCTTCTTCCTCCGCTGCCGCCTCCAGTAAACAAAAGTAGTCCGCTGCCCATTCATTGCTTGTCTTTTGATGGCGTTTGCGTGCAAGCTATTGCTAGAATAAGGGCGCGCGCGATGTGCGCAGATGCAAGACCCCCAATCGGGGCAGCGGTGAGCCGCTGGAGGCGACGGGATGGAAGAAGTGTTCAGGATGTACGCAATGAATGACGGCAACCACGACGCGGAGCCGGCAGGGACGGACTCCGATCACGAAGAGATGTACGAAGATGAGGACGACCTCGAAGCGGCCGGGATTCTTACCACCTCCGACGATGACGAAGAAGGAATCGTCGAAGAGGCCGTAATCATCGTCACTCCAATTCCCACTGCGAAGCCGGCCGCTGCTCCCAGGGCCGCAAAGAAAGCTCCTGCAAAGAAGGCTGCCCGCAAGGCGCCGGCAAAGAAGCCCGCAGCAAAGAAACCCGCAGTTAAGAAGTCCGCACCCAAGAAGAAGGCTGCGAAGAAGCCGGCCAAAAAGGCAGCTGCGAAAAAGGTTGTGGCCAAAAAGGCCGCGAAGAAGTCCGCCGCAAAGAAGAAGTCCTCTGGCGCTAAGGGCGGAAAGGCTGCAGCCAGGAAGGCTGTAGCTGGCAAGCGCGCCAGCAAAACCACCAAACGAGGTAAAAAGTTGGCCGTTAAGAAAGCAGCAAAGAAGGCTCCCGCCAAGAAGGCAGTTGCGAAGAAGAAGGCTCCTGCAAAGAAGGCGGCGAAGAAGGCAACCAAGAAAGCCCCTGCAAAGAAGGCGGCAAAGAAGAAGTAACCTCCCCACAACAAGCAGTACAAGGCAAGCAAAAACGCCCGGCATCGCGCCGGGCGTTTTTGCGTCTGCAGGGTGCTCTTAGTCCATGACCTCACCGGCCCACAGTTGCTTCATGTGCCAATGCTGATGTTGCACATAATCCTCGATCAGAAACCTGAGCGTCACGGGCGATTCATTGTCCATCACGCACTGGGTTTCAAGACGCTCTGCAGGAATCCGCTCCACGATGGCCATCAGAATTTCATGCTCTACCTGCCACCAGGCCAGCAGTGTCTCCCACCCCTGGTGCGCGTAGCCGTGGGCTGCCACCCACCCGTCCTGCGAGTATCGCGGCCCTGCATACCTGCCATCCAGCGACGCCCGCACAAACCGCTGGCGATTGTTCGTTGCCGAGTCCAGCAGATGCCCAACGATCTGCTTGCGCGTCCACCCGCCGTCTCGCCACGGCACATCCGCAAGACTGGACGGCAACGCAAGCAACTTGCGCCGCAGGTCCTCTAATTGCGCGCAAAAGTCCCCTGCAACGCTGTTGGGCATGCTGAGTCCTTTCGATAGTGGGAGAGAAGCCTCCTGGCAGAGGCCGGCTGCCTTATTTCTTCAGCTCCGCCAGTGCCGCCAGCACCTCTTCCGAGTGGTGCGTCGGATCCACCTTCGTCCACTCCTTCACGATCTTTCCCTGCGGATCGATCAGGAACGTATTGCGGTTCGCGATCTGGAAGCCCATAAAGCTGCCCAACGAGCCGTACTCGTCCACCACCTTGTGCTGCGGATCGGCCAGCAGGTGGAAGGTC
>JAGWML010000291.1 GCA_028873155.1 Acidobacteriota bacterium | reverse complement strand
TCTCGCTGCTTGAATTGAAGTAATACTGCGCGAAGCCACCGTTGTTCACTTCCGATTCGAGTGCCCAGATCGCCGAAAATACCTTTTGTGGAAACGACTGTTCGTTGAAAGCTATTTTTCCGAAGCTCGACTTGTCCGACTCAGAAAGCGCGATGAGGATTCCATTCTTGTTCATGCTCAATGACAACCTCTCAGAATTCAGAATTCTTGACACCACCGATACAACTGGCTCATGATTCGCGAAGAGCAACTCGCCCCCGCAGGACAGCCTCCGCCCGCAGCAAATCCTCTTCCGTATCCACGCCAATCGTGTCCGCCGGGGCCGCCGCCACGTAGATCGTCATGCCGTTCTCCAGCAGCCGCAGTTGCTCCAGCTTCTCCAGCCTCTCCAGCGGAGAGGGCTTGAGCGCCGCAAACCGCTCCAGCGCCGCCCGGCGGTAGGCATAGATGCCCAGATGCTTCCTGTACCCCGCAAACCCCGTCCCGTCGCGGTCAAACGGTATCGTCGCCCGCGAAAAATACAGCGCCCGCCCATCCAGCGCCGTCACCACCTTCACCGCATTCGGATTCCCAATCTCCTCCGCCGCACACGGTACCGCCAGCGTGGCCACATCCACCTCCGGCCGCTCCATCAGCTCTAGCAGCGGCTTGAAAAACTCCCCCGTCAGCGTCGGCTCATCGCCCTGGATGTTCACGTACACATCCGCCTCCAGCCGCGCCGCCACCTCCCGCACCCTGTCTGACCCGCTGGCGCACGCCGGTGACGTCATCTCCACCGGAATCCCCCGCGCGCGGCACACCGCCGCCACTTCTTCCGCATCCGTTGCCACCACCACCGCATCCATCACGCCGCTCGCTATCGCCGCGCGCCACACCCACTCCACCATCGGCCGCCCGGCAATCTCCCGCAGCACCTTCCTCGTCAGCCGCGTCGACGCCAGCCGCGCCGGAATCACACCCACCACGCGCATCCTGCTCATGCACGCAAGTCTAAAGGACGACGCCGCCAGCTCACCGCCCGCATCACCCGCGGCCAACCCACCACGGCCAACCCACCACGGCCATGACCCGCTATAATTCCCTCATGCAGTTCACGGCCCATTTTCGCGCCCTCATCATCGCGCCCGCCGCTGCCGCGTGCGCGGCCCGTGCTGCGGCTCCGGCCGCCTAAATACTGCTCCTCTCATCCCAATCCAGCATCCCGTTGTGAATCAGGTCCCTTCGCGCCTGTTTCCGCATCGCACCCCACGGCCCGCTGCCCACGCGCAGTTCATAATGGAGTCATCATGGAAGAGTTCAGCCGTATTCAGCGCCTCCCGCCTTACGTCTTCAACATCACCGGCGAGATGAAGGTCGCCGCGCGCCGCCGCGGAGAAGACATCATCGACTTCGGCATGGGCAACCCCGACGGCGCCACGCCCAAACACATCGTCGACAAAATGATCGAGGCCGCGCAGAAGCCCGCCACCCATCGCTACTCCGTCTCCAAAGGCATCCCCCGCCTGCGCAAGGCCATCTGCAACTGGTACAAGTCCCGCTACGACGTCGATCTCAACCCGGACACCGAGGCCATCGTCACCATCGGCTCCAAAGAGGGCATCGCCCACCTCTGCCTCGCCATCCTCGACTCGCGCGACACCGTCCTCGTGCCCAATCCCAGTTACCCCATCCACATCTACGGTCCCGTCATCGCCGGCGCGCACGTCATCAGCGTCCCCATCCACGACCAGGAAACCTTCCTCGCCCAGCTTGAGGACGTCATCCCGCGCATGACTCCGCGCCCCAAGGCGCTGATCGTCAACTTCCCGTCGAACCCCACCACCCAGTGCGTCGAGCTGCCCTTCCTCGCGCGCCTCGTCGAGCTCGCCCGCCAATACGGCTTCCATCTCATCCACGACCTCGCCTACGCCGACATCGCCTTCGACGGCTACAAGCCGCCCAGCGTCCTTGAGGTCCCCGGCGCCAAAGACGTCGCCGTCGAGTTCTTCACCCTCTCCAAGAGCTACAACATGCCCGGCTGGCGCGTCGGCTTCATGGTCGGCAACCCCGTCCTCGTCAACGCCCTCGCCCGCCTCAAAAGCTACTTCGACTACGGCACCTTCACGCCCATCCAGGTCGCGTCGATTCTGGCTTTGGAGGGGCCGCAGGACTGCGTCGCCGAGATCCGCGACATCTACTGCAGCCGCCGCAACGTGCTCGTCGAGGGGCTCAACAAGCTCGGCTGGCAGGTCCCCTCGCCCAAGGCGACGATGTTCGTCTGGGCCCAGATCCCCGAGCAATACCGCCACCTCGGCTCGCTCGAATTCTCCAAGTTATTGCTGACTGAAGCCAAAGTCGCCGTCAGCCCCGGCATCGGCTTCGGCGACTACGGCGACGGCCATGTCCGCTTCTCCCTCATCGAAAATGAGGAGAGAACAAGACAAGCCCTCCGCGGCA
>JAGWML010000055.1 GCA_028873155.1 Acidobacteriota bacterium | reverse complement strand
CTGGATGGACGTTGGTGAGGCCGTGAAGGGCGAGGTGCTCCGGCGAGGCCGTCGTCGCGCCGCGGAAGCCTCAGAAGCGACGAGCGCAGCGCGGCAAACCCACGTGCGCGACGGCGGTGAAGCCGCCTCATCGGCATCGCAGAGCCAGGGACAAAGTGCAGTCGCTCACGCTGAACGATATTCGCTGAACGGGCAGCCTCGTTTTCGTTGCAATCGGACGGCTTTTCCTGCCGCGATACACACGCTTTCAACAGACTTTCATCAGCCCAAGTCTTGCTCTCTCAGCACGCTGCATGTTTTCCACTTTTTCTGCCATGCAGCAAGTTGTTTTCTTCGCCTCTCTTTCCCTCTTTGCAAGCTGCCGAATGACTCTTACTCTTTCGAAGAACTGAAAAACTTCAACCGGCATTTTCGCCGGAGATGCCGCAAAGGCGGCCCGTACTTGAGGGACGCGCCGGCAGGTATTTTCGGGTTGTTCGATCCGTGTTTCGTTCCCAACCAGCCTGCCAGGCACAGCACTTCTGATGTCGGCGGCGGGTGAAGGTCGGCATGATCGGCAACAGTAAAAATGCCGCGCCGATGGATTGGAAGACATGCTCCCTGTCCACCCAAAGCCGCGAGCGGGCGGCGCGGGAGGAGTGTGTCTCTCGTACAAGCCCGCAGCAGAATCAGGAGCAGCGCTTTCGATGAGGCCAAAGAAAATCATCCTCTGTGTCAACGACAACGAACAGGAACTATCGGTCATGAGCTTTCTTCTCACAACGCACGGATACCGGGTGCTTCCCGCTTGCAATTCGAAAGAAGCCATGAGCCTGTTTGAATCCCATCTGGTCGATCTGGTTCTGGCGGAGGCCGTCATTGCGCAAGCCAGCGGCGACCATCTGGTCAGCCAGCTCAAGAAGCGCGCTCCGCATGTTCCCATGGCGCTGCTGGGCGACCCGCAGAAGTTCAATGGGCAGCCGCACGCCGCCGATGCGCTCCTCGCCAAGAAGAACTGTTCCTCGCAGGACCTCCTGGAGCGCGTCAAGATTATGAGCGCGCGCAAGCGCGGGCCGCGCAAGGGCATGCACCGCGTGGCTGACGGCGGCGAACTCGCCGTTGCGTCCTAGTCGATTCCGTCTCAGCCGTTCAGTGGCAGGCGCAGGGGCATTCCGCGCGCCAGCGCCTCAGCCGCGAACGGCTGCCCCTTGACGACCCTGCAGAACCATAGGCATACTCGCCAACTGTGGCCATCCGATGCAGCCTGGGCGGCTTCGCAAAAGGACGGCGGTTCCTATGGATATCATTCTGATTCGTATTCTTTTTGTCCTTCTTCTTTCCGCGGTTTGCTTCTTCCTCCACCCCTTCGGGCTCACAGGCCCTGTCGCCGCCGTTGGGGGAGGCGTCGCCGCGGCGCTGGTCATCATCTTTGAGCTGCGCGTCCGCGCGCTCACGCTGCGCCGCCTGATTGGCGCGGTTGCGGGCAGCGTGCTGGGCATCTTCGGGGCAGCGCTGTTCTGTCTCGTCCTTCGTTCCGCTCCGCTGGAAACCAGCACCTCGGCGGTGGTGCAGATCTTTGTGCTGCTGCTCATGACCTACGTGGGCCTGCTGGTCGGCGCCAGCAAGGGCGACCTGCTCAACCCCACGGCTCTCGGCATGATCTTCAGCGGCGAGCGGCCATCGCGCCGCACGGTCAAGGTGCTCGATACCAGCGTGATTATTGACGGCCGCATCGCCGACATCGCTGAGGCGGGCTTCATTGACGGCACCATGGTCGTTCCTGAGTTCGTTCTCCGCGAGCTGCAGGTCGTCGCCGACTCCACCGACGGCTCCAAGCGCCAGCGCGGCCGTCGCGGGCTCGACATGCTCCAGCGCATGCAGTCCAATGACAAAGTGCAGGTGCAGATTGTGCCGGACGACTTTCCATCCATCCGCGAAGTCGATCTCAAGCTGCTCGAGCTGGCCAAGAAGTGGGAGGCCAAAGTCGTCACCAACGACTTCAACCTCAACAAGGTTGCCCACCTGCACCACGTTGAAGTCCTCAACATCAACGACCTCGCCAATGCGCTCAAGCCCGTCGTCCTGCCCGGCGAACGCATGACCATCCTGATTCTCAAAGAAGGCAAGGAGTTCAATCAGGGCGTCGGCTACCTCGACGACGGCACCATGGTTGTCGTCGATCACGCGCGCAAGATGATTGGCCGGTCGGTTGACATCTCCGTCACCAGCGTCCTCCAGACCGCAAGCGGCAAAATGATCTTCGGCAAGATGGATGAAGCCGTGCGGCCTGGGGAAGCGGCGCGTCCTGCAGCCGAAATCACGCACTGACTTCCCGCAATCGCGCGAAGCAGGCCCGGTCTCAGCAGGTAATGGCGACGGCAGAGCAGCCGGGCTTCACCGGCTTCCACTGGATGAGAAACTGCGTCACGGCACTCGATTCCATTCTGCGCATCGATTCAAACTGCCCGGTCTTCTGGCTGAAGAGCAGCCTGCCCGTGTCGCTGAGCACGGCCAGCGCGGGCACGCCCTTTTGCAGCGGGATCTCGTACCTCTCGGCCAGTTGGAGATTTTCATCCATGTGGCCGATGTTGATGGGAACGACGACGAAGTTTGCATCCACGATGGGCGCGTTCGTGGCGTCGTGCAGGTAGTAGTCCAGCACTCTGCAATCGCCGCACCAGTTGCCGCCAAAGTCCAGCAGGACGCGCTTGTGCGTCGCCCGCGCTGTCCTTAGAGCCGCGGCGAGGTCAGCTCGGGCCTGTTCAGGCGCGGGATAGAGCTCCTGCGGAGCCGCAAGCGAGACACCGCTGCCCAGCGTGAGGGAAAGGGCCAATGCAAGAATGCGAGCGGTTTGCATGGATGGGGAGCCTCCAGGCCTTGTTTTTAGTCTGCCATAAAAGGGGGAGACCTTTCGCGGGATGGGCTGAACCGCGGGAAAAGATGTACTCTGGTGGGCGATGAGCGATATTCGCAGAAGGCTGGAATCCGGGTCGTACGCCGACCTCGAGGCCATGATGGAGAGCTATGCCGCTGCCGCCGTGGAGCTTGCCGAGGCGGGATTTCATCGGCAACTCGATTACTCGCCGGGCTCGATCGAGGCGCTCGACGAGATCCTTGTCCAGGTGAGTGAGACCCCTGAGCTCGACCTGGATTTCGAAGTTCGTCTCTGGGGCAGTTACCTCGGCGAGGTCTTGCGTCGCCGCTACGCGGGCGGCTGGGAGCTGACGCAGTATCCCGGTGGCGTCGCGGCGGTGCCGGCAGTCGATGTGCGCGGCTCGCGCCTCTTTCCGCTCCTCAAGGTCTACCGCCGTCTGACCACGGGCGAGGAAGAGGACCTGCAAAGCTTTTTCTCGCTGATTACTGAGCGCCTTGGACGGCCTGCGCAAGTCAACTGAGCGGCCTGCACCACCCGGTCGGGCAGCGCATCCTCCTCTGTGCGACAATAGAAGCGGTTCGAGTGCGCGGCGCGAGGGCCCGCGTACGGAGGAATGAACGATGGGTGATCTACTACAACCTTGGCATCTGATTGTGCTGGCAGTTGTTGCATTTTTGCTCTTCGGGGCAAAGCGTTTGCCCGAGTTGGGCAAAGGACTCGGCGAGGGACTGAAGGGGTTCAAGGAAGGCCTGAAGGGAATCAACGAGCCTACGCCCCCCGCGCCCAGCGTGCAGCAGAATGCCGCAGCCCCGCAGCCCCCCGCTGCTGGACAGACCGAGCAAAAGCAGTCCTAGACCATGATTTGGCTGCGCCTCCGCCTGCCAGGCGAAGCCGGGTGCATCGTGAAGAATCGGAAGGGCCTGTGCTCGTCACGGGCCGTTTCTTTTTGTAGTTCCGGCCTTCTTGCCATTCGGAGATTCTCGAGGTCATCCGATTGCTATGCAATTGAAAAGGACTTGTTCTTCCAGATTCCCTTGATGCCAAGTATGCCCATCGATAGTTGCCACCCCTTGCACCGTGAATGGGTAGGCTGTACTATTAAAGGTGCCTGTGAAAGCGGCTGATGCGAGGCGCCTGTGAAGGCGGTAAGCGCTCGCCGCAGAGCGGGATGCACGCAAGGCCAGTCCAGACAGTTCATAGGAACCGGACGCTGAAAAGGCATCCCAGCGAAAGGCATCGCCCAAGGGTGGCGCGCCGAATTTTTACCAGTCCCTGACAAACGGAGAAGGTTACTTTCGAGGATCGGGCGCAAAGGGCGACGAGCGCGTTGTTCGCGGTTGCATGAGCTCAAAGCAGGAGTCCGGGGTAACCGGAGCGGTCAACAGGGACCAGGCCACACCACGATTGCGCATAGGATGATTTGCTGGAAGAATGAGCATGCATCCCGCAGACCGTGAGGAAAAGCAAACCGGAGATCCGGCAGAGATTGACCTGCAACCGGCAGCACGGCTTTTGACCTTCTGTGCCATCGTCCGCTCCTGGGGATGAGGCGGCAGAGTGAAAATCTTCCCTTCATCCCGCAGGGGATGAAGGGAACCAATCCAGGAGAAGCACTGCAAACATGTGCCAGGAAGTGCACGCATGACAACAGAACCGACGCAGCCCCAGCAGGAACAGGGGCCAGCCCAGGCCAATAGTGGCCCGGGACAGTCGCAGGGGCATCGCCGCCGCCGGCGCCGCCGCAAGAATAAATCGAGCCAGCCAGGCGCGCAGCAAAACCAGACCCAGCAGGCCCAGCCACAGAGCCCGCCTCCTGTCCAGGCGCAGGCGCCCCCCCCGCCCCAGAATCATCGGCCGCAGCATCAGGGTCAGGGCCGAAAGAAGAAGAAATTCTTCCAGAAGGTGCAGCAGCCCATCGGCCAGCCGGGCAACTCAATCGCCCCGCCGCCCGGCAAGCGCAAGGACAAGCGCAGCCAGAAGGGCCCGCGGACATTCGTGGGGCCCATGGATCACAGCTATCGCGCCGTCAACGGCAATGTGGCGGACGGTCCGGCGTCAACGATCCCCACAGGTGGCAATGGCCACGGCAGTTATTATCCCGAGCTCTATGTCTCCACGCCGCCGGTTCCTGTCCGGGAAGACGCACCGACGCGCATCTTCTGCTTCATTGAAGACCTCTTCTTCCAGGCAAAGATTCAGGAGACCGCGCGCAAGCTGGGCATCAAGGTCGAATTCGTGAAGGGTGACAGCAAAGAGACTTTGGCGCGCATGACCGAGGCGCCGGAAGCAGAGCGCCCGACCCTTGTGGTCTTTGACCTGAACAATCTCAACGCCAAGCCCATGACGCTGATTCCCAAACTGAAGGCAAAGCTGAAGAAGGCGACATCGATTATCGGCTTCCTCAGCCACCTGCAGGGAGATCTGAAGCTCAAGGCCATTGAGGCCGGCTGCGATACGGTGATGCCGCGCTCCGCCTTCTCGCAGAGCCTCCCCAATCTCCTGCGCCGTTACGGCCTCGAAGAGGAAGAGGAGTACGTGCCTCAGCCGGTGTAATCGTCGTCAGGTTGCAAAGCAAGAGGGCGTCTCCAATGCGGAGACGCCCTCTTCGTTTACCGATCAAAACCAGTCTGCTACTGCACTTCCTCCGCCGACGGATAGTAGCCGCGCTTGGCGGTCACTTCCAGGCCGGGCCGCTCCACTCTCACGTCGATGCTGCGGAACTTGCTGTCATAGATCGATTCGTGGCTCGCATACACCAGCGTGTACTGCACCCGAGCCTGTTCGGCGATCTCCGCATAGCTCTTTTCCAGACCGTTCAACCCCTTGGCTGAATCCAGGCTGCCGCCAGTGAGCGAGGTGTACTTCACGAGCATGTTGTCATACATCTGGAACGGCATGTGGAAGCGGCTGATGTAGCCCTCGCCCCAGCGGGCGGAGTCGCCCACCAGCGTGCCCCACACCGCAATGTTGTTGGTTTGCAGGTAGCGCACCACGTCGCGGAAGCTCGCCTTGCTGCCGCTTTCCTTGCCATCGGATACGACGTAGATAATCCGTCGGCGACCTTGCGGCCGGGTCGAAAGCTCCTTCGCCGCCGCCAGAATCGCATCGTTCAGCGTGTGAATCTCCTTCGGGATGGTGATAAACGGACCGGAGCCGGTCGAGCGTCCCGGCTGCAGATTCGGATCGGCGCAATTGCCGTTGACGTGCACGTTGCAGCCCGCCATCGGTCCGCTGTTGTACGGGACCATCTCTTCCCGGCCGGTCTCTTTGGTCAGCGCCAGCACGGCGGGCACGCGGCTGCTCTGCGCTCCGGTAAAGCCGGTGCGCTCCTGGGCGCCGTTGCTGTAGGAGAAGATCGCGATCTCGTCGTAGGGTGTCAGCGCGCCCTGAATTGCGCCCAGCGAATCGTTAACTCTCTGCATCACATCCGAGGTCACGCTCTGGTCGATGACAAAGGCCATCGACAGCGGAAACGGGTCGACGAAGAACTCCTTCAGTGGCTCGTACGTGCCGTTCTCAAAGACGCGGAAGTCGCGCCAGGTGAGACCGGATACGAGCTTGCCCTTGGAATCCTTAACAGTTACCGGCACTTCCACGTAGGTCACGTTCATATGCAGAATCGTGCCCAGTTCCTGTGCTGAAGGCATATCCGGAGGCGTGGACTGAATCTGGTCGTGGGCCGCCGGCGCAGCCGGTTGAACCCCCTGGTCGCTCGACGAGCTGGGCACCTGATTTTGCCCCGAAGGTCCCGAATTCGCGCTCGCGCCAATCCCAGGGGTAATGGGGCCGCTCATATCTGTCAGTGGCGTCGCGCTTTGCGGTGCCGGAGCGTCCGGCACACTGGAAGTCTGCTGCGCATGAACCGTGGAGATCATGCCGCCAAAAGTGCCCAAAACCGCCGCAAACGCCGCTGCCCTCGAAACGAACCTCACGCTTTCCCGTCCTCCCGCGGAACCAGCCGTTAACCGGCCATTTTTCAAGGTTCCGTTGCTGGCTCTTGGATGAGAGCCGTACACGTCAGAGTATCAGACGCACAGCCGCGATAGGGGTTGCCTATCTTTCAGCTCTTCTATCGGGTATGCTCTCTTCCGTCTGCGAGGTCCGTCTATCAGCATGAACATGCGCACCCGTCTCATCCCCGTTGTCGTGGTCCTGTGTCTAGCCAGCTTTGTGCGCACAGCCCCGGCACAGTTGGCTCCGTCGCCGGACGCGCCGCCTGTGAGCACCGCGCCCGCGCCGTCTCCCGACGACCAGCCCGTGGCGACCTTCAAGGTCCAGGTCAACCTCGTCGACCTCTTCTTTACCGTCAAGGATAAGAACGGCAATCTCGTTCCTCATCTCAACAAGAATGACTGCAACGTCGCCGAGGACAAGACACCCCAGACCTTCAAGAGCTTTGTTGCGGAAAACAACCTGCCGCTGACCCTCGGCATTCTGCTGGATACTTCCGGCAGCCAATATCGTGTCCTGCCTCTCGAGCAGCAGGCAGGCAGCGAATTCCTCTCCCGCGTCCTCAAGCCCAAGGACCAGGCATTCCTTCTCTCCTTCGACGTCAATGTGGACCTGCTGCAGGACTTCACCAACAGCGCGCGCCTGCTTTCGCGGGCGATGAACAAAGCGCAGATCAACACTGCGGGCGGCAACGGCGCAGCCGGCATTCCGGGACTGGGCGGCGGCACCATTCCTGTGCAGGGAACACCCAAGGGCACGCTGCTCTACGATGCCGTCGAAATGGCGTCCAACGACAAGCTCAACCAGGAGACGGGCCGCAAGGCCATGATTATCCTGACCGACGGCGAGGATGAGGGCAGCCGGGCCAAGATTAACGACGCCATCGCAGCCGCCCAGCGCTCCAATGCCATCATCTATGTCATCCTCATCGCCGACACCGGTTTCTACGGCGGCTTCAGCATGGGCTATGGCGGATATTCCGCTGCCAGCAAGATGTCGCAGGAGACCGGCGGCCGCGTTATCAACGTCGGCAGCAACGGCAAAAAACTCGAGGAAGCCTTCGAGCAGATCGAAGACGAGTTGCGCACCCAGTACGTGGCGACCTACACTCCCACCAACAATAAACTGGACGGTACCTTCCGCCACGTAGCCGTCTCCTGCGGAGAAGGCATGAAGGTGCAGGTGCGCAGAGGCTACTTTGCACCTACGGCAGAGGGCAACTGAGCGGCAGCGCGCGAGATTGCATCGTGCAGCCCGGCCGCGCCGACACAAAGCCGTCCATCCAATCGATTCTCTTTCGAGGCGGGAATCGTGAGAATGCCCGCCATGGAAACAGCAGCGGAGGAAGACCCATGAAAGCAAGTGCCATCCACTTCAAGCGCGACTGGCTGGCCGGGGTAGCCATGCTGACCCTCGCAGTCGCCTGCATCGCAGGCTGCAAGACACAGGCTCCTCAACCGGCCGAGCGAACCGACCAGCAGATTGCCAGCGACATCCAGGCGAAGATCCAGGGCGAACAGGCGCTGGCCAATCAGCCGATTCAGGTCAGCGTCGCCAACGGAGTCGCCACGCTCAGCGGCTCGGCGAGCGACGATGCCTCCAGAGCCCTTGCCGGAAATGACAGCGGCTCCATCGCAGGAGTCAAGACCGTAGTCAACAATCTCACCGTGCAGCCGCAGGCAGCCGCGGCGCCCCCGCAGCGCGAGGAACGGCAAGGTCCGCCTGCGCGTCAGCAGCGGCGTGATACCCAGGCGCGCACCTCGCCGCCGCCAGCGCCCATCAGCCAGCCTTCGCAGCCCGTTCAGCCCAGTGCGCCGCCACAGCCAGCGCAACCCGTCGCCCGCCAGGTCGTCATCCCCGCTGGAACGCCCATCTCCGTGCGAATGGCGGAGACGCTCGACAGCAAGACCGCGCAGACCAACGATGCCTTCCACGCCACGCTGGCGCAGGACGTCGTCGTCGAAGGACTGGTCGCCATTCCGCACGGCTCGCCCGCGATCGGCGTCGTGACCGATGCCAAGGAGGCTGCGCACTTCAAAGGCAACGCGGCTCTCGCTATACAGCTCACCCAGATCACGGCGCACAATCAGAAGCTTGACCTCTCCACCGACCAGTACGGCACGCAGGGTGCGGGCCGCGGTAAGAACACGGCAGAGAAGGCCGGCGGCGGCGCCGCCCTGGGCGCCATCATCGGTGCACTCGCCGGTGGAGGCAAAGGTGCCGCCATCGGCGCCATCGCCGGCGGCGGCGCGGGCGCAGGCGTCAACGCCATCACCCGAGGCCAGCAGGTGCAGATTCCAGCCGAGTCCATCGTCAATTTCAAACTGCAGTCGCCGGTGGTTGTCACCGTCATGGTCGGGCCATCGGGCGCGGTGCAGAACGAGCCGCAGCAGGGCCCACAGCTTCAGCATCGCTAAGGGCTGCTGCCGCGCAACGGCACTGAGTGTCCAATTTCCGGACACTCAGTAACCGTCGCCATGGTTCGCCGTAATCTGGCGAAAAGCAGCCTTATCTGACACTATCGCCCAAGTAGGCAGAAACTTTAGGTTGAAGAATCCAACCTTCAATCTCACCGCAGCGGGGTGCGCGCCATGTTCCAACCACTGCAATGCCACGAGACCTTCGAGATTAGTTCCCGCTTCCGCCGCTCCATTGAAGAGCGCATTCAGAAGCTCGAGCGCGACGCTGCCGCGGACGAAGCCCGCATCGCCGAGCTCGGCCACGAAGACCATGTCTGCCGTCAGATGCACCTGGTTGCCGCCCAGCGAGCCGAAGCGCTGCGCATGCGCCTCTTTCTGGAACGTACCGGCACGCGCCTGCCCGCACCACTGATTGCGCGCTAGCGAACCACGAACGCGGAAGCGGCGAAGACCGCACCCACAACAGCGAAGAGCAAGCCAAAGTGCCAGTAGACGCGGCTGTGCGTGAGAAGCGTAACGGAGGTCACGACAAGCCCGATCTCCAGCAGCGCCTCACCCAGATCGAAGCGATTGGCGCGGGTCTCGGCCAGGTCCACCTTCTTCTCCAGCGCTTCAGCCTTCTCCTGTTCGTCCTTGAGGTCAGCAGCCCACTTCTCCTGGTGATCGGCATAGGACTTTGCGAGGTCTGCGGCGGCCTGTTTGTTGCTGACATCTTCGACGCTGAGCAGTTCCTGGATGAGCGCCGTATTGTTGGAGCGGATCTTTTTGGCCTGATACAGATTCCACTGGTCGGTGGCCTTGTTCTGGTCGAGCACGGCCTCCGTGTGCGTGCGGTGGCCCAGCACAGTCGTGATCGCAATGCAGACAGCGAGCACGCTCATGGTGAAGGCAACCGGGCGCATCGCCTGGTCATGCGCGCCATGCTCGGCGTGTTCCTGCAGTTCGTGGGCTTCGTTGGCTTCCATGGGGATTCTCCTGCGGCTTCTGTGCGGCGTTACTTCCGCTTCCAGCGCACGCCGTCTTTGGAGTCTTCGAGGATGACACCCTTCTCTGCGAGTTCGTTGCGAATCTGGTCCGCACGCGCGAAGTTGCGTTGCTTCTTGGCAAGGGTGCGTTCTGCGACGAGCGTGTCAATGGCCTCGTCGCTGAGCGACTGACGGGCGAGCAGCTCAGGCGCGATGTCGGCGGCGCGGCCCGTCTGCTGCGCCCACGCGATAGCTCGGCGCGTGGGTTCGGCGTCCCTGTCCTCGATGACATCGAAGACCGCGTCGAAGGCGCGGAGCACGGCGAGGATGGCGTCGCGATCCTCCGCGAGCAACTGGCCCTGATCAATCGCAGTGTTTGCCGTGCGCACGAGATCGAAGATAGGTGCGCGGGCCTCGGCGGTGTTCAGGTCGTTGGCCAGCGCGGCCATGTAGTCGGTGTGGGCCTTTTCTGCAGCGTCCTTCATCGCGGGATTGGACCCGGCAGCGAATGCGCCCTTGGCCAGCCGCTCGCGGAAGGTGCGCAGGCGCTCGATGGCGTGGGTGGCTTCCGTAAGGCCGTCGAAGGTGAAGTTGAGCTGGTGACGGTACGGCACCGAGATGAGCGCAAGGCGAATGGCCGAGGCCTTGTAGCCGCGCAGAAGCAGGTCGCGCAGCGTGTAGAAGTTGCCCTCGCTCTTGGCCATCTTTCGGCCATCCACGAGCAGAAAGCGCACATGCATCCAGTGATGCGCGAGCGGTTTGTGCGTCACCGTTTCGCTTTGCGCAATCTCGTTCTCGTGGTGCGGAAACATCAGGTCCTCGCCGCCGGCGTGGAGGTCGAAGCTGTCACCGAGGTAAGCCATGGACATGGCGGAGCACTCGATGTGCCAGCCGGGGCGGCCGCGGCCGATCGGCGCATCCCACGCGGTTTCGCCGGGCTTGGCGGCCTTCCACAGGGCAAAGTCGCGGGCGGAGTCCTTCTCGTATTCGTCTACATCGACGCGCGCCCCGTCTTCCATGCCGCTCAAGTCTTTCTTGCTCAGCTTGCCGTACTCAGGGAATGCCGAGAGGCGGAAGTACCAGGAGCCGTCTTCGGTCTGGTACGCGGCCTTCGCATCGGCGAGCTTCTGGATCAGCGCCACCATGCGGTCAATGTTTTCCGTGGCGCGGGCAATCTGCTCCGGCCGCTCCACGCGCAGCGCATCCAGGTCCTCAAAGAACGCGTCCACGTAGCGCGGCGTGTACTCGCTGATGGGAATGCCCGCGGCGGTCGAGTTGCGAATGATCTTGTCGTCCACGTCGGTGATGTTCATGACGTGCTGCAGCTTCATGCCCATCAGCTTCAGGGTTCGGCGCAGAACGTCCACCTGTAGAAACGTGCGGAAGTTGCCGATGTGGCCGTAGTCATAGACCGTCGGCCCGCAAGCATACATGCGCAGGGCCTGGCCGTCCGAAGGGACCAGGTCGTCCATCTGTCCCGTGAGGGTATTAAAAAGGCGGAGAGTCATCGTGATGGCCTGACGATCTGATGCTGCAAGCGATTGAAAGAGTGCGCATTGCGGCCAATTCTGATTGTAGCAGCGGGACGCGGCGGAGCCGACGTGGGATGCCGTGCGCGCTGCCTGCGGTAAATGCCTCCCGGTAGCCCCAGAATCCAGCCTGGGGTATACTGGATAAGTTCGTCTCCCGGCGCAGTTTCTGTTCCGGGAAAGGCGCAGGGAAGTCCCTGCCCTTCAACGCGAACCCGGCCCGAGGACTCCCCTCTGCAGCCGGTACTGACAAAGAGAAGACAATGCCCAAGTTGAAGACCCATTCGGGCGCGGCCAAGCGCTTCAAAAAGACCGGCACCGGCAAAATCAAGCGGGGCCAGACCAAGACGCGCCACATCCTTTCGTCCAAATCGCCCAAGGTCAAGCGCAAGCTCGGCAAAATCGTGCTTGTCTCCGACGGCGACTACGCAAAGGTCGCGCGCATGATTCCTTACGCCTGATTGCAGTCGGGCCTCAGTGGAGAGGCCCCCGGCGGCGCGCACCATACCCCGCCGAGAGATCAGGCATTGAACGAGCGAGTGAAGAGGCCCGGACCGCCATCATGGCCGTCTCTCCTGCCTCCAGCCGCGTAACCGCCACCACCACCCAAACGGAGAACACCCATGCCTCGCGTAAAACGCAGCACCAAGCGCCATGACCGGCGCAAAAAGATTCTCGAGCGCGCAAGCGGCTACTTCCTTACAAAATCCAAGCTCTACCAGGCAGCCCAGGAAGCCGTCGAACGCGGCCTCAAGTTCGCCTACACCGGCCGCCGCCAGAAGAAGCGCCAGTTCCGCTCCCTCTGGATTGTCCGCATCTCCGCCGCCGCCAAGCTCAACGGCACCAGCTACTCGCAGTTCATCAGCGGCCTCAAAAAGGCCGGCATCGAGCTCGACCGCAAGGTCCTCGCCGACATCGCCGTCAAGGACGCCGCCGGCTTCACCGACCTCGCCAACAAGGCCAAAGCCGCCCTCGCCGCCAAGACCGCGTAAGCAACAATTCAGCAGGCAGCAACACAACCAGAAGCCCCGGAACCCTCCGGGGCTTTCGGCGTTGTGGGGTCGCCCGTCTCGTGTCAGGGCACGGCTCCAGCCGTGCCGCAGAACGCCCGCAAAATGGCAGGGCTTCAGCCCCTGACAGAAACTACTCCCCAGGCAGCAACGGCAGCGTCAGGTTCGTTGCGGCCACGCTAGAATGCATTGCAGGAACCTCACACCCTGTGGACAATCTTTCCAAAACAGAGCGAAGCGAGCGGATGTCTCGCATCAGGAGCAAGGATACCGGCCCAGAGATGGCCGTGCGGTGCCTGGTTCACGGCCTAGGATTCCGGTATCGGCTTCATGTCCGAAGTCTTCCAGGGACACCAGACATGGTTTTCCCAAAGCTAAGAAAGATCATCTTCGTGCATGGATGTTTCTGGCACCAGCACCCTGGTTGCGGAAGACAACCAAAATCCCGATTAGGCTTCTGGATGAAGAAACTCCTACAGAATCGGGAAAGGGACCTAAGAAATCAACAGGCCTTGCGCTCATTGGGGTGGCGAGTCCTGATAGTGTGGGAGTGTCAACTGAGGCGGGCAACCTTGCCTGCTCGTCTCCGGCGGTTCTTGGAGTCCTAGATCATGCGTTCCCTCGAATTATTCGCAGGAGCTGGCGGTTTGGCCCTCGGCTCGTCCCGCGCGGGCTTCGAGCATCTCGCCGTGGTGGAATGGGATCACGACGCATGTTCATCGATGAACGAGAACAGGCGCCGTGGCTTGAAGTATGTTCGTAACTGGCCAGTCCAAGAAGCGGATGTACGGACAATTAGATATTCAGACTTCGGCACGAACATCGATTTGCTTGCAGGCGGGGTCCCTTGTCAGCCGTGGTCCCTTGGCGGAAGGCATATGGGACAAAATGACCACAGGAATCT
>JAGWML010000290.1 GCA_028873155.1 Acidobacteriota bacterium | reverse complement strand
TAGCCCCAAAAGAGTCGCGAAGAGAATTTCTCCCAGTGTGTACTTGCCCATGCTCATGGCGATCACATTGATATTCTGCTACCCCTTGCCGCACTCTGAGCGTATCACCGGCCGTCCTGAAAGTGGCAAGCGCCCGTACGACCGGCAATGCGGAAGTATGGGCTTCTTTCGTCCGTAAGGCGGAGCACAAATCGAACACAAAAAGTTGACCGTTTTCCGTAATGGGCTGATTCATTGAGGATTCCTTGCGGACGGTTTTGAAAGGGCACGGCTTCAGCCGTGCCGCAAGCCCCGCCGAATCGATGGGGCTTTAGCCCCTGAGGGAAGGGTCTGTATCGCTTCTAAGAGAAGCGCTGCTTGCCTACTTCGCCGCCTCGCGCAGCGCCGGCTCCACCGCGGCCGCTGCGCCATGGCCCCGCCACAGCACCTTCCCCGCCGCGTCCAGCAGCATCACGTAGGCTCGCTGTCCTCCGTGACGCCAAAGTAGCTCCGCCACGCCGCCTCATCCTCCGCCAGCACCACAAACCGCTCCTGCTCCGCCGCCGTCAACCCCTTCTTCATCCCATTGCGAATCGCTCCGCGAAAGATTCCCGGCACGCCCGCCAGCATCGCCACCTGCCACACCGCCACGCCCTTCAGCGCCGGGTCTGTCTGCACTGCCTTCACCCACGCCCCCGTGCCTTCGCCGCCCGCACGGCTGAACCCCGCCACCAGCACCACCCTCTGCCCGCGCACCGCCTGCGCCAGCGTCACCCGCTGCCCGCTCAGCGTCTCGCCCGCCGTCTGCGGCATCGTCTGCGCCATTGCCATCCCCGCTCCACACAGCAGCACCGCCACCGCACTCCAAATCCTCATCCGTCTTCACCTCTGGGGAATCCCACGGCCGCACCGTCCAGCGACCTGCCTCATCCTACGCACAGCCCACGAGCCCCGTTCCCCCGCCCCCATATGCGAAACTACTCTTTCCGGCTGCTCGGCCGTTCCCCTGCGCTCCAGCCGGCAGGATGCATGAATGCCCGTACTTCGCTCCGCCTTTATCGCTCTCTCCCGCAACCGTTCCCTTCGCCGCTTCAGTGAGCGTTCCCGCCTCGGCAACAAGCTCAGCTCCCGCTTCGTCGCCGGCCTTGAAATCGAAGACGCTCTCCGCGTCGCCGCCTCCGTCAACCGCCAGGGCATGTCCGTCACACTCGACTCCCTCGGAGAAAGCGTCACCTCCGAGGCCGAAGCCCGAGCCGCCGCCGACATCTATCACCAGCTCCTCGACCTCATCCAGGCTCGCAAGCTCGACTCCAACATCAGCGTCAAGCTCACCCAGATGGGCCTCACCCTCGACCCCGCGCTGGCCGAAAACATCGCCCTCGAGCTCACCCAGCACGCCCAGTCCACCGGCAGCTTCCTCCGCATTGACATGGAGGACTCCACCCTCACCGACGTCACCCTCGACATCGTCCGCCGCATCCACGCCGCGCCCGGCCTCCGCGGCCACATCGGCATCGTCATCCAGGCCTACCTCTACCGCTCCCAGGCCGACATCGACCAGCTCATGACTGAGGGCATCCGCGTCCGCCTCTGCAAAGGCGCCTACAAAGAGCCCGCCGCCGTCGCCTTCCCGCGCAAGGCCGACGTCGACGCCAACTACGTCAAGCTCACCGGCACCCTGCTCTCCAGCGGCATCTACCACGGCCTCGCCACGCACGACCCCGCCATGATCGCCGCCGCCAAAGCCTACGCCGCCCAGCACAACATCGCGCCCGGCAAATTCGAATTTCAAATGTTGTTTGGTGTCCGCCGCGATCTGCAGCGCACGCTCATCGCCGAGGGCTACAACGTCCGCATCTACACGCCCTTCGGCCGCGAGTGGTACCCCTACTTCATGCGCCGCCTCGCCGAGCGCCCCGCCAACGTCTTCTTCATCGCCAAAAACCTGCTGCGTCAATAGACCGCACGTCGGAAAACCTCTAGGCCGTCCAAAGTACCCTGCCCGGAGGGTCGTCTTTACGAAATGGCCCTTCGCGCTATGGCAATCTGAAAGCATTAGGAATTGCTATTGAACCTCAAGCTGGAGGAACATGAGTCAATGCCCCAGAACAGTCCGCCATTGCTCCACCTGAGCAGCAGGTTCACCGATGCTGTGGATTACGCGCGTCATCTGCATATTGAGCGTCGCAAGGGAACCGAAATCCCTTACATGGCTCACCTCCTTGGAGTGGCTGCGCTCGTAATGGGCGAGGCCGGGCACGTTCCATTCCCAGTCACAGAAGAAATGATCATCGCGGCCCTGCTCCATGACGCAGCCGAAGACCACGGAGGCGAACTGCGCCTCAAAGACATTGAGCATAGCTTTGGTGAGTCCGTGGCCAGGATGGTCGAAGGGCTTTCAGACAGCCTTGAGGAAGACCCCCGTCGCAAGGCAGATTGGACGGAGCGGAAGCGAGCCTACCTGAAG
>JAGWML010000054.1 GCA_028873155.1 Acidobacteriota bacterium | reverse complement strand
GTTCGATGTGCTCGTCGCCACCACCATCATCGAAAACGGCCTCGACATCCCGCTCGCCAACACCATCCTCATCAACCGCGCCGACCGTCACGGCCTCAGCGAGCTCTACCAGCTCCGCGGCCGCGTCGGCCGCTCCAATCGCCGCGCCTATGCGTATCTGCTCATCCCCGGTGAGAAGGAACTCAGCGACATCGCGCGCCGCCGCCTCGCCGCGCTCAAGGAGTTCAGCGACCTCGGCGCAGGCTTCAAGATTGCTGCGCTTGATCTCGAACTCCGCGGCGCCGGCAACATGCTCGGCGGCGAACAGAGCGGACACATCGAGGCCGTCGGCTTCGAGCTCTACACCTCCATGCTCGAGCAGGCCGTGAAGGAAATGAAAGGTGAGAGCGCCGAAGAGCGCCCCGCCGCGCAGCTCAACCTCGGCATCGCCCTCCGTATCGACGAGAGCTACGTGGCCGAAGAGAATCAGCGCCTGCGCCTCTACAAGAAAGTCGCCGGAGCCGCCAGCGAAAAGGCCCTGGCCGACCTGCGCGCTGAGATGGAAGACCGCTACGGCCCGCTCCCCGACGCCACGGTTTATCTTCTTGAAGCTGCGTCCCTGCGCCTCGAGTGCGAACGCATCGGCGTCTCGCAAATCGATCGCAAGCGCGCGGAGGTGCAGATCCGCTTCACCGAGAACGCGCAGGTCGACCCCCAGCAGCTCATGCGCCTCGTCGCGCGCAACGCCAAGCGCGGCGCGCAGTTCACGCCCCAGGGTGTGCTCAAATATCCACTCGCCGCCACGCGGCCCGACGAGGTCCTGCTCGAAATCCGCGACCTCATCGCCGGCCTTGAGGCCGAGCCTGTCGGCGCCTGAGAACTCCGCCCTCTCAGTCTCCGCATCGGGCCGCAGAATTTTTCATGCGTTCGCCCAGCACGCGCATGCAGCAGATAAGATTGTGCGGTAGGCCATGCCCTCGGCATGTCCTGTATCGGCATGTCATCCGGGAGGTTCGATGAGCAATCGGGTTCGCAAGGCAGTTTTTCCAGCAGGCGGTCTGGGCACGCGTTTCCTGCCCGCCACCAAGGTCATTCCCAAGGAAATGCTGGCGCTCGTCGACAAGCCCATCATCCAGTACGGCGTGGAGGAAGCCATCGCCTCCGGTATCGAGCACATCATCATCATCACAGGCCGCGGCAAGGGAGCCATGGAAGATCACTTCGACCACAGCTTTGAGCTGGACGCGACCCTCGAAAAGCGCGGCAAGAGCGAACTGCTCGCCGTCTCGCGCGGTGTCGCCACCCTGGCCCGCGTCAGCTATGTCCGCCAGAAGGAGCCCCTCGGCCTTGGCCACGCCGTCCTCTGCGCCAAGGAGCTCGTCGGCAATGAGCCCTTCGCCGTCATCCTTCCCGATGACGTGATCGACGCCGAGGTGCCCTGCCTCAAGCAGATGATGGACGTCTTCGACGAGCGCGGCGGCTCAGTCCTCGCAACGCAGACCGTCGAAGGCCCCGGCATTTCCGCCTATGGCGTGCTCGCCGGCTCGCCCGACCCTGCCAATCCCCGCATCTATAACTGCACCGGCATGGTCGAGAAGCCGCGCTTTGAAGATGCGCCTTCCAAGCAGGCCATCATCGGCCGCTATGTCCTCACTCCGCGCGTCTTTGAGTTGCTCGAGCAGACAGAGCCCGGCGCCGGTGGCGAAATTCAGCTCACCGACGGCATCAAGGCCCTCCTCAAAGAAGAGAAGGTCTTCGGCTACACCTTCGAAGGCAAGCGCTTCGACGCAGGCGACAAGTTTGGTATGCTCCAGGCCACCGTCGAGTTCGCGCTCAAGCGCTCCGACCTCGGCCCCCGCTTCCGCGACTACCTCAAAAGCCTCGCGCTGTAAGTACGGTCTGCAATAAAAAGCCTGCAGCGGCGCTCATCGCACCGCTACAGGCTTTGTCGTGTCCGGTTTCTGTCTGGTTTACAGCGCTGTCTCGCCCCGCTCGTCATTGCGGATGCGGATTGCTTCATCAATCTTGCTGATGAAGATCTTGCCGTCGCCGATGCGCCCCGTGCGCGCCGCGCTGGTGATCGCCTGGATGGCCTTCTCTTTCAATTCATCGTGAATCACCATCTCGATCTTGACCTTGGGCAGAAGATCCACCGTGTACTCGCGTCCGCGGTAAAACTCCGTGTGCCCCTTCTGGCGGCCATGGCCGCGCGCTTCCAGAATGGTCATTCCTTCGATACCGGCTTCCAGCAGCGCGTCTTTCACTGCGTCGAGTTTAGAAGGCTGAAGAATCGCTTCGATCTTGAGCATGCAAAAATTGCCTCGTTTGACAGCGTAACAGGCCGGGCAGCTTCCTGCGCCTCCCGGCCTCAGGTTTTCATATTAGAGCACGTCAGCCGTTGAGGTCGTAGCCCTCTTCGCCGTGCTGCGACAGATCCAGGCCGGCCATCTCGTCCTCATGCGAAACCCGCAGCCCAATCACCTTGTCCACCGCAAACAGCAGCACCAGCGTGCCCACGATCGAGATGCCCCAGGCGATGCCCGCACCCGCGGCCTGGTTCAGAATCTGCCCCCAGTGGCCATCGATGGCGCCCGTGGCCACGTCCTTGCCAAAGGCGGCGTTAATCGCCTTCGTCGCAAACAGCCCCGTCAGCAGTGCGCCCAGCGTGCCGCCCGCTCCGTGCACGCCAAAGGCGTCCAGCGAGTCGTCGTAGCCAAACACGGACTTCACCTTGAAGACCATCAGTGAGCAGAACAGTCCCGCGGCCAATCCAATCAACAGTGCCGCAAACGGCTGCACAAAGCCCGATGCTGGCGTAATCGCCACCAGCCCCGCTACCGAGCCCGAGATCGCGCCCAGCGCCGTCGGCTTGCCGTTGTGTTGCCACTCAAAGATCGTCCAGCCCAGCGCCGCCGCCGCTGCCGCAAAGTGCGTGTTGATAAACGCGCTCGTCGCCAGCGGGCCGGAGTTCAGCGCGCTCCCCGCATTGAATCCGAACCAGCCCACCCATAAGAGACAGGCGCCAATAAAGCTCAGCACCATCGAGTGCGGCGGCATCGCCGTGTGCGGGTAGCCCAGGCGCTTGCCCAGGTAGAGTGCCGTCACCAGCGCCGACACGCCCGAGGTGATGTGCACCACCGTGCCGCCCGCAAAATCCAGTGACGGAATACGCCCGCCGCTCGCGTTCAGCAGTCCGCCCACGCCCCACACCATGTGCGCCATCGGGCTGTAGACCAGCAGTGACCACAGCGACAGAAACACCGCCATCGCGCTGAACTTCATGCGCTCGGCAAATGCGCCCGTAATCAGCGCCGGCGTGATGATCGCAAACATCAGCTGGTAGACCATGTAGGTCTGCTCGGGAATCGTCGGCGCGTAGTCGGTGTTCGGCGTCAGCCCCACCCCGCGCAGAAACGCATGCTCAAATCCGCCGATGAATGCGTTGCCGTGTCCGAAGGCGAGCGAATAGCCCACAATCGCCCACAGAATCGTCACCATGCCCATCATCGCGAAGCTCTGCATCATCGTGCCAAGGATGTTCTTCTTCCGCACCAGGCCGCCATAAAACAGCGCCAGCCCCGGACCCGTCATCAGCAGCACCAGCGCCGCCGAAACCAGCATCCATGCGTTATCGGCAGACATCTGCGCGTTCTGGACCGACTGCTGCAGCGCAGCAATCTGCGCCTGCGTGGCCGGAGCCTGACCGGCCGCTGCCGCTGGAGAAACCTGCGCGAAGGTGAGGGATGGAAGACCAAGGAAAAGGAGAGAAAAGAGAAACCTGAGTCTACTGCCAGACATAGAAACTGCTACTCCACAAAGCCGCGCGGCCAGAGAGATGGACGCGGGAAGATTTCCTTCTTGGAACGGCGTTCACCGCGCAGAACTGATTGCCGCATGAGCGTGGGTTCGGGGCCGGATACACCCCTTCCGTCGAGCTTCACATGGTGAAAAACGACTTGTCCAGATGAACCTTGCAGAATAAATGATGGCGCTCAGGACCGATGAAAAAAATTCGGTCACTCGGAGTTTCCCTGGTTTCCCGGCCGGCAGGGCGGCGAAAAAATAGCGTAACTGTGCCGCCTCATGGCACTTGTCGATGCCACATGCCGCCCTCCCGGCGTATGATGAAGGCATGACGGCGATACAGGAGCGCGACCGCTATCTCTTCGGAGCTCTGGAAAGCAGCACGCAAAACCGCGCTAAGCTTCAGGAAGTCAATTACGGGTTCGATCAGACCGAAGGCGTCTTTCTCGCCTCTCTCGATTACGCGATTAACTGGGTTCGCAAGAGTTCAATCTGGCCCGTCACCTTCGGGCTGGCCTGCTGTGCCATTGAAATGATGTCCATGGGCGCATCGCGGTATGACGTCGCGCGCTTCGGCGCAGAGGTCTTTCGCCCGTCTCCGCGACAGGCTGACCTCATGATCATCGCCGGCCGCGTCTCCCAGAAGATGGCGCCCGTTATTCGTCGCCTCTATGATCAGATGCCAGAGCCCAAGTGGGTCATCTCCATGGGCGCCTGCGCCACATCCGGCGGCGTGTTCAACAACTATGCAGTTGTGCAGGGGGTAAATCAGGTGATTCCTGTTGACGTCTATGTTCCAGGATGTCCACCCCGCCCCGAGCAACTTTTGTACGCGATCACGCTTCTACAGGAGAAGATTCAGCGCGAGCCGCGTAGTTTGTTGAAGACTTTGAACGTGGTCTAGTGCCTGCCGCCGGCTGGCGGATGCGCTCTGACCGGGATCAGGGGTAACTTCGGGCATGTATCAACTAAGCAACACAGCCTGAAATGGCCGATTCCTTGTAAGTAAGTGTGTGGTAAGTTGAGGATGCCCCCCGCAGCTTCTCAACAGGCTGCTGCGATGCGGGCTTGAACACTTCAGAAAGCCAGAAACCGCGCATTGTGATCGCGGTTCGGCGGACAAACTTGAATCAGATTTTGGAGGAGAACCGAATGGATTCGCGAACGTTGAAATCAGCCTTCCGGCTGGCAGCTCTTGCCTGTGTGGCCTTGCTGTCAGTAGCCGCATCGGCGCAGAGCTCATCGCAGGCGTCCGGTCAAAGTGACACCCTCTCGAAGTGGGACATCTTCGCTGGCTACAGCTACCTCGCCCCAAAGGCGACCGTGAACACGCTTACGAGCAACGGCACAACACTTCCCTTCGTCTATCGGAGCGTCGACTGGGGTTCGATCCTCAGCGTGGCCCGTTACTTCAACAAGTATGTCGGCGTTGAAGCCATCGGCGATGAGCACATCGTCAATGAAGGGCCCGGAAGCGGCAGCACTTACTCCAACTCCAATTTCAGTGGTGGCTCCGGCGGCGTCATCTTCCGTTTTCCCAGCGGCGATTTCATCCCCTTCCTCCACGGCCTGGCTGGCGCAGAGTACGCCGACGGACCGAGCCTTCAGAAGGATAAGTGGGGCCCCGCGCTCACCGCAGGCGGTGGAGCTGACTACAACACGCCCCTCTTCAATCATCATCTCGCCATCCGTGTCTTCCAGGCGGATTACCAGTACATCCATGAAAACTGGGGCCCCGGCGTCAATGGCGGCCGCGCCAATATCAATGCCGCCCGCCTCAGCACCGGCTTTGTCTATCACATCGGCAGCATCGCGCCTCCCACGCCGATTACCATGGCTTGCTCTGCGAGCCCTTCGACCGTCTATCCGGGTGATCCTGTCGCCCTCACCGGCAATGCCGGCGGTCTCGATCCCAAGCTCAACACCGTGTACGCGTGGAGCGGCAACGGCGTGACCGGCTCCGGCAGCACCGCCAAGGTGGATACCACCTCGCTGGCTCCCGGCACCTACACCGTCAAGTGCGGCGCCAAGCAGGGCAAGACCGGCAAGGAAGGCCTGAAGCCGTGGCAGAACGCCGAAGGCTCCACCACCTTCACCGTCAAGCAGTTTGATCCGCCCACCGTGAGCTGCGTGACCAATCCCAGCTCGGTTAAGCCAGGAGAAGCCGCCACCATCACTGCAACCGGTGTCAGCCCGCAGAACCGGCCGCTCACCTACACCTACTCCGCTGCTGCGGGCACCATCAACGGCACCGGCAACAGCGCCACCTTTAATTCGACCGGCGCGCCCACAGGCCCCGTCGCCATCACCTGCAATGTCGCGGATGACAAGGGCCAGACCGCCTCGGCCAATACGGAGGCAACCGTTCTTGCGCCGCCTCCTCCGCCGGGCCCCTCGCCGGAGCAAGTTCGCCTCGAGTCGCGCCTCGCGCTGCACAGCATCTTCTTCCCGACGGATAAGCCTTCCAAGGTCAATCCCGAGGGCGGTCTGCTCGACAGCCAGAAGGCCACGCTTGCGTCTCTCGCTTCCGACTTCAAGTCCTATCTCCAGTTCAAGCCGGATGCGCACCTCATCCTCACCGGTCACACTGACCCGCGTGGCTCGGCTGCCTACAACATGGCGCTCTCGGATCGCCGCGTGACCGCCGCCAAGCAGTTCCTCGTGGATCAGGGTATTCCCGCTTCGAACATCGAAACCACCGGCGTAGGCGAGGAGCGGCAACTCTCCGCGGACGATGTCAAGGCGTTGGTCGACCAGAATCCGGATCTCTCCGACGCTCTGAAGACCCGGTACATGCACAACCTCAGCAAGATCGTCCTGGCGCAGAATCGTCGCGTGGACGTTACCCTCAGCACAACCGGCCAACAGTCGGTCCGGCTCTACCCGTTCAACGCTGCCGATGCCATGACTCTGATGGATGAGAAGGCGCCTGTTCGGAAAGCAACAAAGAAGGCCAAGTAACTCATTCATGACTCAGCCGTCGAGGAGGCGCAAGATGCGCCTCCTTGACGCACGTTAAGGCTGTTCGAATTTCCAAGTCTATTTGCCAAGGAGAGTTCCATGGATTCGCGAGGGATGAAATCAATTTGCCTCATGCTTGCCGTAGCGAGCATTTCGCTTTTGCCGATGGGCTGCAAAAAGGCCCCGCCGATAACTCTTACCGCCCAGGCCGCTCCGCCAGCCGTCTTTCCGGGTGAGCCTGTCACTGTGACCGCGACCCCTGGGTCCGTGTCGCCGAAGAAGAACAACAGTGTTGTGTACTCATGGTCCGGCAACGGCGTTACCGGCAATGGCCCCACGGCCAGCGTCGCCACCGGTGATCAGGCCCCTGGCCAGTACACCGTCACCGCCGATGTGAAGCAGGGCAAGAAGGGCAAGGAAGGCCTCAAGCCCGGACAGTCGGCCACCGCCACCGCCAGCTATACCGTCAAGGCCTTTGAGCCCCCGACCATCAGCTGCGCGGCCAATCCCACCACCATCAAGCCCGGCGAAACCAGCACCGTGACTGCCACCGCCGTCAGCCCGCAGAACCGTCCGCTCACCTATAGCTACTCTGCGGCTTCGGGCGCCATCAGCGGCAGCGGCAGCTCCGCCACCTTCAACTCCACCGGCGCGCCCACCGGCTCGGTCGAGATCACCTGCACCGTTGCAGACGACAAGGGTCACTCGGTCAACTCCGGCACCTCTGTCACCATCGTTGCGCCTCCACCGCCGCCTCAGCCGCACGCGCAGGCGCTCTGCTCCATCTCCTTCGAAATGGATAAGAAGCGTCCGACCCGCGTCGACAACGAGTCCAAGGCCTGCCTCGACGATGTGGCGCTTGACCTGCAGAAGCAGGCTGATGCCAAGGCCGTTCTTGTCGGCAGCGCCGACGCAAAGGAAATGGAGACCATGGCCAAGCAGCAGAAGATCGCCGCAAAGCACAAGCACGCCAAGGTCACCAACTTCGCAGCGCAGCGCGCCGTCAACGCCAAGGACTATCTGGTCAAGGAGAAGGGCATTGATCCTTCCCGCGTCAGCGTAGCCACCAGCGGCGACGACAGCCAGAAGGTTGCCAACTACCTCGTGCCCGCGGGCGCTAACTTCACCTCCGACGTGCAGGGCACCACGCCCGTCGATGAGTCCGCCATCACCGCTGAGGTGCGCAAGGCGCTGCCCGAGCGCCACCACTCGGCCAAGAGCACCAAGTAGTCTCGGCCTGGGTAGCGATTGAAAAACTGTTGCACTTGCAGAGAGGCTGATCGGGCAACCGGTCAGCCTCTTTTGCTGAAAAGCGGGTCACCTTCTCAGCCCGCATTCAAAAAGGATGGAGTTCGAATTCGGATGGGCTTCGCGCACACATCAATCCAGCGCCTCCGCGCACGCTGGCATCGGCTGGCGGCCATACCCTTTCTTGCGCTCGCTCTTCTGTCGCCTGCGCAAACACAGTGGACCTCCGTTGGTCCCGATGGCGGCGACGCCCGCGCCTTTGCTGCCGTTCCCGGCCAGCCGCAGCATCTCTATCTCGGCACCGTCAACTCCTGGATCTACGAGTCCTCCGACGGTGGCACAAGCTGGCGTCGCCTCTCGCGCCTCTCCGCATCAGACGATCTCGTCATCGACCACATCGTCGTCGACCCGCGCAATCCAGCCCGCATCTACGCCGCGGCATGGGTTGTTGACCACCCCGACGGCGGTCTCTGGCTCAGCCTCGACGGCGGCCGCACATGGGCTGAGGTTTCTGCCCTCCATGGCCAGTCCATCCGCTCCTTCGCCATCGCGCCTGAAAATCCTGACCTTCTCTTCGCTGGCACCCTCCAGGGCGTCTTCCGCAGCGCTGACGCCGGCGCCTCCTGGACCCAGATCAGCCCCGCTGGCAGCCGCGAGATCCACGAGGTCGAATCCCTTGCCATCGACCCCGCCGACCCCGACACCATCTACGCAGGCACATGGCACCTGCCCTGGAAGACCACCGACGGCGGCAAGACCTGGCACAACATCAAGAAGGGCGTCATCGACGACTCCGACGTCTTCTCCATCATCATCGACCCCGCGCAGCCCAAAATCGTCTACGCCAGCGCCTGCAGCGGCATCTACAAGAGCCTGTCCGCCGGTGAAGCCTTCCGCAGAATCCAGGGCATTCCCTCCACCGCACGACGCACCCGCATCCTTCGCCAGGATCCGCAGCATCCTGAGACCGTCTACGCCGGAACCACCGAGGGGCTCTACAAAACTACAGACGCCGGTCACACCTTCCACCTCATGACCAGCGACGACGTCATCGTCAATGACGTCTCCATCGATCCCGCCGACTCCGATCACATTTTGCTGGCCACTGACCGCGGCGGTGTCCTCGCCAGCACCGACGGCGCAAAGTCCTTCGCCGCCTCCAACACCGGCTTCTCCGAGCGCAAGGTGGAAGCCCTTATTGTCGACGCAAACGACCCCCACCGCCTCTACGCCGGCGTCGTCAATGACAAATCCTACGGCGGCGCCTTCGTCTCCTCCAACGGCGGGGCCGGCTGGAAGCAAATTGCCGATGGCCTGGGCGGCCGCGATGTCTTCGTCCTTGCCCAGGCCGCCGACGGCACGCTCCTCGCCGGCACCAACAGCGGCATCTTCGGGCTACCGCCAGACTCCTCTTCCTGGCAGCCCCGCAGCACCATCGCCAACACCCTCGTCAAAACCGCCACTGAGACCCTCAAAGGCACCCGCGTCCACATCGAAAAGCGCGTCAAAGATCAACTCCGCCAGATGGACGGCCGCGTCTTCGCCATCGATCTCTCCGGCGACTCCTGGCTCGCCGCCACCACCGGCGGCATCTACACCAGCCGCGATCAGGGGGCCACCTGGCAGGGCGGTCCCGTCCTCGGCGTAGCCGGCTACCTCTCTGTCACCTCCCACAGTTCGCTCATGGCTGCCGCGCGGCCTGATGGAGTTGTTCTCTCCAAAGACGGCGGCCAGACCTGGTGGCCCATGAGCATTCCCACCGTCCTCACCCGCATCCATCGCGTTGCCTTTTCCAGCGATGGCACGCTCTGGCTCGGCGCACGCGAGGGCGTCTACTTCACCCGTAACAACGGCAAAACATGGATGTGGGCTCAGCGCGTACCTATCGTCGACATCGACGACCTCTACTACGACGCGGCCTCCAACCGCGTCCTCGTCAGCTCCCGCTCGAGCGATTTCGTCTACGCCATGGACCCTGCCACTCTCGACTGGAAGTGGTGGCAGACCGGCTACAAGCTCTCCGCCGTCCGAGCAGCGGGCGACCGTCTCCTCGCCGCGTCGCTCTATGACGGTGTCCTTATCGAGCCGCGCGCCGCCGTCGCCGAACTTGGCCGAAAGTGATGCGACCGCGCGGATTCCGGTATCATCGATAAGGTATGCAGGCAGAATCCGCAGCACCCCGCGACCCGCAGCCCTTTCGCACTTATGACTCCAGACTGGAGCCCATCGCCGCCAAAGTGATGGCCCAGCGGCGGCTCGACTTTGAGGACGGCGTTGCGCTCTATCGCTCCCCCGACGTGCTCGCCGTAGGCTGGCTCGCCAACCACGTCCGCGAGCGCCTGCACGGCGATACCACTTACTTCAACGTCAATCGCCACATCAATCCCACCAATGTCTGCGTTGCCGCCTGCAAGCTCTGTGCCTTCGGCCGCAAAAAGGGTGACCCCGCCGGCTACACCATGGCCCTCGAAGAGGCCTGGCAGTCCGCCGCCTCCGGCTACTCCGAGGCCGTCACCGAGTTCCACATCGTCGGCGGTCTGCACCCTGATCTACCCCTCGAATATTTCCTTGATCTCGTCCAGGGGTTAAAGGAGCGTTTCCCGCAGGTCCACATCAAGGCCTTCACCATGGTCGAGGTCGCGTTCCTCGCGCGCCGCGCCAAGCTCACCATCGAGCAGACCCTCCTCAAACTCCGCGAGGCCGGCGTCGATTCCATGCCCGGTGGCGGGGCGGAGATCTTCGCCCCGCGCGTCCGCTCCATCATCTGCGACCACAAAATCGACGGTAGCGAATGGCTCGAAACCGCCCGCCTGGCCCACAAGCTCGGCTTCAAGTCCAACGCCACCATGCTCTACGGCCACATCGAGAGCGACGAGGACCGCGTCGACCACCTCATCAAGCTCCGCGAGGTGCAGGACGAAACCGGCGGCTTCCAGACCTTCATCGCCCTCGCCTTCCACCCGGAAAACACTCCGCTCGACCACCTGCCCGTCACCACCGGCCTCACCGATATTCGCCAGGTCGCCGTCAGCCGCCTCCTGCTCGACAACTTCCCCCACATCAAGGCCTACTGGCAGATGCTCACGCCCAAGATCGCCCAGATCGCACTTCGCTTCGGAGCCGACGACATCGACGGCACCGTCGTCGAAGAGAAGATCTACCACGACGCCGGGGCCACCACCCCGCAGGGTATGACGCGCAAGGAACTCAGCCGCCTCATTACCGAGGCCGGCCGCGTCCCCGTCGAGCGCGACACCCTCTACCGCCCCGTCACCCGCACCGAGACCAGCTTCACCGTTGCGGTGTAAGATAGCTCCTCATTGAGGGACGCACGCTCCCGCCTCCCCTGCAAGCGACTTACCCGGAGCCGTGCGGTCCCATGCGGCTGCCTCATGCCGCCAGGAGCGTCTTACCCGCATGAAAGCTCTCCTTGCATCCGGCCGTTGGGTCTTTGCCTTCGCCATCCTTGCGCTCGGCGCGGAGAACGTCGTCTGCGCCCGCGTCTCCATGCCTTCGCTCGGTGAAGGCTCGCACTGCATCCCGGTCCTGCCGTTCATTCCGGCTGTCCCGTGGCTCGCCATCCTCTTCGGACTCATCTGGGTGGCATGCGCCATCGGCCTGCTCACGCGGCGCTGGCTCCGCGTCTCAGCCTTCACCGTCGGCATCACCTATATCGCATGGACACTCGTCCATGTCCTTCCCGCCTACATCGCCTCGCCCGGCGATATGGGGCTCCGCACTGTCGTCTTTGAGCCGCTCTCGATCGCCTGCATCGCACTGCTGTTGCCCACCGTACCCCCGTGGCTTTCCCGCGCATGCCACATCGTCGTCGCTGTCGCCATGGTCATCTTTGGCGTCGACCACTTCCTCGCCCTCGCTGGCATCGGCTCGCTGCTCCCCGACTGGATTCCCTGGCACATCTTCTGGATCGCCATCTTCGGCGCCGTCTTCATCCTCTGCGGCTTGGGAATCGGCCTCGGCATCTTCGAGCGCTGGAGCTGGATTGGCGTCGGGCTCATGTTCGCCCTCTGGGTCTTCACCCTGCACATGCCGCGCACCTTCGGCTTTTACAGCATCCCCGGCGCCACCGCCGACCCGGACGAGTGGTCCAGTCTCTTTATCGCCATCGCGCTGTGGGGCGGACCCCTGGCCCTTGCCCGCACCAAGACAAGCTTCACCGTTGCGATGTAGCTTCTACGGCAATTCCCGCACCCAGATGTTCCTGAAGCTGATGGGCTCGCTCTTGTCTCCATGGGCCTGCAGCTTGATGGGCGCGCGGTCGTACGCCTTGTAAAACGGCTTGCCGATGTACAGCGTCTCGCCCTGCAGCTCGAAGTGGTTCTCCACCAGCACGCCGTTAAAGAACACCGTCACGTACGCCGGCCTTACTACCTTTCCCTCGGCGTCAAACACCGGTGCCGTCCACGCCACGTCATACGTCTGCCACTCGCCCGGCCTGCGCGCCGCATTGACCAGCGGAATCGCCTGCTTGTAGAGGCTGCCCACCATGCCGTTCACATACGTCTCGTTCTGGTAGTTGTCCAGCACTTGCAGCTCATAGCCCGCATCGCCCGGCCCGGTCGAGGCCAGAAACACGCCGCTGTTGCCGCGCGCCTGTCCACTGCCTGTAATGTTCTCCGGAATCCGGAACTCGAGATGCAGTTGGTAGTTCTTGAACCGCCGCCGGGTCTCGATATTCCCCGTACCCTTGCTCACCGTCAGAATGCCATCGTGCACAGTCCACTGCGCCGGCGTGTGGTCCGCGGCGCTCACCCACTCATCCTCATTCTTCCCGTCGAACAGCACAATCGCGTCCGAAGGCGCACCGCCCGGCGTGGCCGCAGGCGTCACCACTGGCGGCACGGGCTTCCACACTTCAGTCTCTTCAGGCCGGGGCTTCTCAGCGCTCTGCTGGGCAAGCAGTCCAGATATCGGTGCGCAGGCAATTCCGGCAAACACAGCGGTGGCAATCAACGGTCGCATGCTCATGCCCGCGAGTCTATCTGCCTCTGCTCTCCATCGGCAATGCGCAAATCTCATCCGGCCGCTACTGCCGCACCACCGCGCCATTCTTCATCACAAACTGCACGTGCTCCGCCACGCTGATGTCCTTCAGCGGATCCCCCGGCACCGCGATAATGTCCGCATAATAGCCGGGCTTCAGCTCGCCAATCTGCCCCGCCCAGCCCAGCAGCTTTGCGCCGTGCAGCATGTCCGCCTGCAGCACCGCCAGCGGTGCCATCCCGTACTGCACCATCAGCGTCAGCTCGCGCGCCTGCGTCCCATGCGGAAATGGCCCCACATCCGACCCCACCGCAAACTGCACTCCCGCCGCCACCTGCTTCTTGAACTCGGCAATCTTGTACTCCAGCATCGCCGCCTCGCCCGCCGCCTGGTCCTGCGACTCGCGATGATGCGCAAAGTAGTCGAAGATCGTAAACGTCGGCACGGCGAAGATGCCTTTCTCCTTCATCAGCCGCATCGTCTCGTCGCTCAATTGCGTCGCGTGGTCAATCGACGCCACGCCCGCCTCCGCCGCATACAGCGTCCCCGGCTCGCCCATCGCGTGCACGCCCACCGTCGTGCCCAGCCGCCGCGCCTCCTCCACCGCGGCCGTCAGTTGCGCCGCCGTGTATTGGTAGGGCGCCCGCAGCACGCCGTCCACCATCTCGTCCGGTCCG
>JAGWML010000289.1 GCA_028873155.1 Acidobacteriota bacterium | reverse complement strand
CGGGTGTGCAGAAGATGTGCGCGTCGTCCTGCGTAAAGCCACGCACACGCAGCAGGCCGTGCATGGTGCCGGAACGCTCATAGCGGTAGACATTGCCCAGCTCGGCATAGCGCACGGGAAGGTCACGATAGCTCTTCGGTGAATTCTTGTAGATCAAGATATGACCGGGGCAGTTCATCGGCTTCAGGCGATACTCGGCATCATCCAGTTCCATGGGCGTATACATGTTGCCGGAGTAAAAGCCCTCGTGGCCACTGGTCTTCCAAAGCTCGCGGCGCATGACATGGGGAGTAAAGACAATGGAGTAGCCACGACGAAGACATTCATCGCGCATCCAATCTTCCATCACCTTGCGAATGATCGCGCCCCTGGGATGCCAGAAGATGAGGCCCGCTCCGGCTAGCTCCTGTATGCTGAAGAGATCGAGCTGCTTGCCGAGCACGCGATGGTCGCGGCGCGCGGCTTCTTCAAGGCGCGCGAAATGGGCGTCGAGGTCCTTCTGCGAGAAGAAGGCCGTGCCGTAGATGCGCTGCAGTTGCGGATTCTTCTCGTCGCCGAGCCAGTAGGCTCCGGCAAGTGTGGTGACCTTGACCGCCTTCACGCGGCCCGTCGAAGGCACGTGTGGCCCGCGGCAGAAGTCGACGAAGTTGCCGTTGCGGTAGAAGCTGACCTGCGAACCCGGCTCTGTGAACTTCGTGACGAAGTGCGTCTTCATGAAGTCGCCGTCTTTTTCGAAGCCTTCCAGGCTCTTCTCTCTCGGAGCAAATTCGTGGATGAACGGTTCGTCGCGTGAGATGACTTCGGCCATCTTTTTCTCGATGGCCGCAAGGTCCTCGGGCGTGAAGGGCTTCTCGCGGTAGAAGTCGTAGAAGAAGCCGGAGTCTGTGGCGGGGCCGTGACCGAGCTTGGTTTCGGGGAACAGTTCCAGGACTGCCGTGGCCAGCACGTGAGCCGCGGAGTGCCGCACCACCTTGAGCGCCTCGGAGTCCTTTTCCGTAACCAGCTCAAGGCGCGTGTCGGCTGTGAGCGGCGTGGAAAGGTCCACGAGCCGCGGAGCCGATGCATCCTCTGCCGCATACATGGCGGCCTCAGAGGGCGCATCCGCGGCGGTCGCCGCAGCCGCTCCAGCAACGGGAGTGAGCCGCGCAACGACAGATGCGGCGGCCAGGCGCGGGGAAATGGAGCTGGCAATCTGGAGCGGCGTGGTGCCGCTGGGAACCTCGCGGACAGACCCGTCGGGTAGATGAATGGCAATGGATGGCTTGCTCATGATGTTGAAGGCTTCCTGGAATCCGGCCGGAAAGATACGCGGCGCGGAAGTGTCTGCAACCTTTTAGGATATACCGTTCCGCGCGCAACGCTGGAGCTCCGCGATGAAGCATCGCGGCGCGGGCGGCGGCGGTGAATGCCCTGTTTTCGGCCGATGCTTGCCAGAACGGGCTGAGTGGGGCTAGGCTATTTTCATGCGTCGATGTCGCTAACGCCGTTCTGGTGTCTGCCGCGATGCAGTCGTGCGCCCGCTTAGCGCACTCTCTTCCCTGCCTGCAAGCCAGGCCATCACCCCGAAAACGAATTGAGATCGACGTCCCGAGCGCATGCCGGGACGGCACATCCAAAGGAGAAGGACATGGCGCGTATTGCTGCGAATGTGACGGAGTTGATTGGGCGCACCCCGCTGGTGCGTCTGAATCGTGTGGCGGCCGGTCTGCCGGCCACCGTGGTTGCCAAACTGGAGAGCCAGAATCCGCTGTCCAGCGTGAAGGACCGCATCGGCAACGCGATGATTGTTGCGGCAGAGCAGGCGGGGAAGATTACCCCCGGCAAGTCGGTTCTGATTGAGGCGACAAGCGGCAACACGGGCATTGCGCTGGCGTTTGTGGCCGCGGTGAAGGGCTATCGCATCATCCTGACCATGCCGGAGACGATGAGCAGCGAGCGGCGGGTGCTGCTGCGCGCGCTGGGCGCTGAGATTGTGCTGACGCCGGGACCGAATGGCATGAAGGGCGCGATCGCCAAGGCCGAAGAACTGAAGGCCAAAACGCCGAACGGCTTCATTGTGGGCCAGTTCGATAATCCGGCGAATCCGGCGATCCACTATGCCACCACCGGCCCCGAGATATGGGAAGACACCGACGGCAAGGCGGACATTCTGATCTCCGGCGTGGGGACGGGCGGCACCATCACAGGGGTGGCCAAGTACATCAAGGAGCGCAAGCCCTCATTCAAAGCCGTGGCCGTGGAGCCGAGCGACAGCGCTGTGTTGAGCGGCGGCAAGCCCGGTCCGCACAAGATTCAGGGATTGGGCGCGGGGTTCATTCCCAGCATTCTGGATACGAAGCTGATTGACGAAGTCATCCAGGTCACCAACGACGAATCGGTCGCGATGGCGCGCCGGCTGCCGGTGGAAGAAGGTCTGTTCGTGGGCATCTCGTCGGGTGCGGCGGTGGTGGCGGCTCTGAA
>JAGWML010000053.1 GCA_028873155.1 Acidobacteriota bacterium | reverse complement strand
GAGAGTAAGGCCAGCGGAACGGTAGATCTCTGCGATATATCGCAAGTCGCGCAGTCCCTCTTCGCCCGGTGTCTTGGGCTCCAGGCCATTCTGAACGCAGTGAGAGAAGTGATCGGCCTGCGCGGTGAACTGATAGGGATCGCGTGCGGGATTGGGCTCATCGAGCGGCTTGCCGCCGAAATCGCCAAGCAGGCGCACGCCATCATAGTTGAAAGCAGGGTCGCCCGCGATCCAGCCCTTTGAGCCGTGGACTCGAAAGTAGCCGCCCATCATCGCACCATAGGTGGTGTTGCAACTGGCGACGATGCCGGAGGGGAACTTCATGGTCCAGGAGACGTTCTCTTCCACCTCGGTGAAGCGGCCGTCATGGTCGATGACCGAGGCGAAAGCGGAGATGTGCTCGGGTTCTTCGCCGGTGAGGTAGCGGCAGGCGTTGAGGGAGTAAATTCCGACGTCGACGAGCGGGCCTCCGCCAGAGAGCTTGCGATTGAGACGCCACTCCCCCGGAGCCATGGGAAAGCCGAAGGCGCTTTCAATGCCTTGTACCTGGCCGATGGCGCCTGAGCGAATGAGCTGGACTGCCTTGAGGTTGGTGGGCTCATAGTGGCAGCGGTACGCGATCATGAGCTTGACGTTGGCGGCCTTGCAGGCTGCGATCATCGCTTCGGCATCAGCGATGGAGGTGCTCATCGGCTTTTCGCAGAGGACATGCTTGCCGGCTTTCGCTGCGCGGATGGTGTACTCGGCGTGCATGGAGTTGGGCAGCGCGACGTAGACGGCCTGGACGTCCTTGTTCTTCGCGATCTCGTCGAAGTTTTCGTAGCTGTAAATGGAGGCGGAGGGCACGCCGTAGTCGGCAGCGATGCGCTCGGCTTTGTCGCGATGGCCGCTGACGAGGGCCGCGACGCGCGAGTTGGACGTGTTGCGGATGCCCGCCATGAAGTGATCGGCGATGCGTCCGAGGCCGATGATGGCGTAGCCGGTCTTTTCCCCGGAGGGTTGTGCTGGAAGCGACGGCGCGACGGATGCGGCGATGCCGAGTGCGCTGAGGCGCGTGAATTCTCTACGAGTGAGTGTCATAACGGAGTAGCCTCGCTTACGTGGGTTCGTGCGAATTGAGGTTAACGGGGTTGGAGAGAGAATCTTCGTATCTCGTCCATATAAAGCGATTTTGGATGGGATGCGCAAGGGGAAATGGTCAGCGCCGGCGCGAGGGCTTGCGGGAGATGGTGACGAGTTTGCCGGTGACGGCGAAGCGGCGATGCTCCACGGGCGAGGAGAGCACGAGGCTCGTGACGGGGGTGCCGTAGGGAAGTAGCGCCTCAATTAACGCCTCAAGATCGGCCATATTCGTGGTGGTGACCTTGAGGAGGAAGTCGTCGCTGCCGGTCAGGTGGTGGCACTCGCGGACCTCTTCGAGCGTCTGCACGAAGTCGAGAAGGCGGCGATAGTTCTGGCCGCCGCAGCTCATACGGATGAAGGCCATGACGTCCAGGCCGAGGGCGTCGCGATCAATGTCGACCGTGTAGCCGCGGAGGATGCCGATCTCTTCCATCTGCTTGAGGCGCTCGGCGGTGGCGGTGGGCGAAAGGCCGATGCGGCGGCTCAACTCGGCGAGGCTGAGGCGGGCATTGCGCTGAAGCTCGTCAAGAAGCTTTCGTCCATATATATCCATCAGCGCCGCGGAATCCATGGCCATATCTCGCAAGCGTAGATGAATCCAGCGTACAAGTCCAGAAATATAGGAAAAAGCCGCTGTTCGCAATGAGGAATCAGGCCTAGGATGTGCACATGGAAGACTTGATTCTGGATGGCCAGCCCCTGACGCTGGCGGAGATCGAGACTGCAGCGGTGGTGCGCCGGCCGGTGCGTGTGGCAGCGCCTGCGCTGGAGCGCGTGGCTGCGTGCCGCTTGAGGATTGAAGAGATTGTGGCGGCCGGTGAGACCGTTTATGGCGTGAACACGGGCTTTGGCAAGTTGGCCGATGTGCGCATTGCGCCGGAGCGGCTGGCGGAGCTGCAACTGAACCTGGTGCGCAGCCACGCAGGCGGGGTGGGGCAGCCGCTGTCGGAGGCTGAATCGCGTGCGATGGTGCTGCTGCGCGCGAATGTGTTGGCCAAGGGATACAGCGGCGTGCGGCCTGAGCTGCTCGAATTGCTGGTGGCTCTGCTGAACTCAGGCGTGCATCCGGTGATTCCCGAGAAGGGCTCGGTGGGAGCGAGCGGCGACCTTGCGCCGCTGGCGCATCTGGCGCTGGTGGTGATTGGCGAAGGCGAGGCGTGGTTTGGAGGCGAGCGCATGGCGGGTAGCGAGGCGCTGCGTCGCGCGGGACTGCAACCGGCGCGGCTGACCGCGAAGGAGGGATTGGCGCTGCTGAATGGCACGCAGGCCATGACCGCGGTGGGCGGGCTGGCAACGGCGCGTGCGATGAGGGTGACGGAGCTGGCCGATGTGGCCGGTGCGATGTCTCTGGAGGCCCTGAAGGGAACGCCGGCGGCCTTTGATGCGCGGATTCATGAGGCACGGCCCCATGCGGGGCAGATTGCAGCGGCGGCGCACTTGCTGAGCCTGCTGGAAGGCTCGGAGATTCGCGAGTCGCACCGGGTGCGCGACACGCGCGTGCAGGATGCCTATTGCTTGCGCTGTATGCCCCAGGTGCACGGAGCCGTCCGCGGCGTGCTGGCGCATGTGTGCGGCGTGCTGGAGACAGAATCCGGTTCGGCAACGGACAATCCGCTGATTTTTTCAGAGCAGCGCGAAGATGGGACTGCACACGGCGTGGTGATGAGCGGCGGCAACTTTCATGGAGCGCCGCTGGCCTACGCGTTGGACTATGCGGCAGTTGCGATGACGGACCTGGCGAGTATCACGGAACGGCGTATCGACCGTCTGCTGAATCCAGATATCAACGAGGGCCTGCCTGCATTTCTTGCGGCGGACCCAGGTGTGTCATCGGGCTTTATGATGGCGCAGATTGTGGCCGCTGCGCTGATCAACGAGTGCCAGGTACTGGCCCATCCCTCGTCGACGGGGAGTATCCCAACGGATGGGGGCAAAGAGGATCATGTCTCGATGGGCATGACAGGCGCGCTGAAGCTGCGGCAGGTGGTGGAGAATGCAGAACGCGTGCTGGCCATCGAGATGATGTGTGCCGCGCAGGGGCTTGAATGTCGTTTACCCTTGCGACCGGCTCGCCGCGTGCAGGAGGCGCACGATGCGGTGAGGAGGATTGTGCCGAAGCTGGAGCAGGACCGCGTGCTGTCCGGGGAGATCGAGGCGCTGGCCGGCGCTGTACGTGCCGGGACGTTTGATGCGCTGCGTCAGTAATCGACAGGCCGTTGTGCCTGGCTATCCATGTACCATGGAGGCGAGCGCAGGAGGCGTGCACGGTTGAAGCTCTATCGTACGGAT
The DNA here is from genome assembly GCA_028873155.1 of Acidobacteriota bacterium. Lineage (GTDB taxonomy): Bacteria > Acidobacteriota > Terriglobia > Terriglobales > Acidobacteriaceae > Telmatobacter. Next base: position 10,491 of record JAGWML010000053.1, on the reverse strand, counting down.
CGCGGGAACTTTGTTGAGGAGGACGCGCAGCACTATCGCGTGCCGGAGATGAGTTGGGACGATTTGATGGCGCGGGAGGACCTGCCGGAGTTTCTGGCCGGTGTGGTGGCGACTGCGCGGCCGTCGAGCGAGTTTCATGCGGCAAGAGTGCTGGCGCCGATTGGGCAGCAGGAGGTTTGGGCCGCAGGTGTGACCTACTATCGCAGCCGCGGTGCGCGCATGGAAGAGGCCAAGAATGCGGGCGGCGGTGACTTTTATGACCGCGTGTACTCGGCCGAGCGGCCAGAGCTGTTCTTCAAATCAACGGCGAACCGGACTGTGGGGCCGGACGAGAAGGTGCGCATCCGGCGTGACGCGCGGTGGTCGGTACCGGAGCCTGAGCTGACACTGCTGGTCAGTCCGGCGGGGCGCATCACGGGCTACACGATTGGCAATGACATGAGCTCGCGCGATATAGAGGGCGAGAATCCGCTGTACCTTCCGCAGGCGAAGGTGTACAGCGGAAGCTGCGCGCTGGGCCCGTGCATTCTGCTGGCGACGATACCGCTGCCGCACGCGACGGAGATTATGCTGGAGATCTTCCGGCGCGGGATGGTGGAGTTTGCGGGCTGCGTGGCGCTGACGGAGTTGAAGCGCGATCCGCAGGTTCTCGTCGAGTATCTGCACCGCGAGAACTCGTTTCCGCATGGTTGTTTCCTGATGACGGGGACAGGCATTGTTCCGCCAAACGCCTTCACGCTGGCGAGCGGCGACCGCATCCGGATTACGATTCAGCCGATCGGCGTGCTGGAAAACGAAGTGGCCTGAAGAGCGGTCCATTCGCGACAGACTCACTGCGCGTCGCGCACACAGCGGAAACCAATGCCGCCGGAGCGGTCGTAACTGGGCGCCATCAGCAGCAGCTTGCTGTGTTCATGATTGCCGAAGGCGGGCGGGAAGTACCAGACGGAGCCCTGCGGCTGATAGTACTCGCCGCCGCGGAGGATGGCGGCGCGCGTGTGCTCGTCGGCGAATTCCTCGGTCCACTGCCAGACGTTGCCGACCATATCCATCACGCCGGACGGGCTGGCGCCCTGTGGATGCGCATCGACGGGGTCGGGCCCGCGCATGGTGCGGCCCTTATCCGGCAGCGGGATGTTGACGGGCTGCCACTGGCTGCCCCAGGGGTATTCACGGCCATCGGTGCCTTCGGCGGCCATCTGCCACTCCCACTCGTGCGGCAGGCGCTTGCCGGCCCACCTGGCGTAGGCACGCGCGTCTTCAATGGAGATCCAAGTGACGGGGCGACCGCCCCAGCCTTCGGGATAGTCGCCGTTCTTCCAGTCGCGCAGGAAATTTCCCTTGTCTGTGGGCGCGTAATGCGTGGCGTCAAGGAACTGCTTGAACTGGGCATTCGTCACCGGATACTTATCGATGAAGAACGGCTGGATGGTCATACGGTGCTCATGGAAGCGACGCGGTGAGTCTTCCCACGGATACTGCACATCGACGCCGGGCTCGTCGCCGCCTTCGATTTCTGTACCCTGCACACGGAAATCAAATTCACCGCCGGCGATGCGGATCATGCCAGACGGCTCTTCGACGGCAGGCGTGGTGGCGGGTATCTCGACGATCTGCTGCGGCAGCACGGTCCACTGGTGCGAGAGGCTGGCTAAGGGCTTCGCGGTCATCGATGCCATAGTCTGCAGCAGCGACTTGATGGCGGCGCTGGGGCCTCCGGGCGTGGCGAGGATGGCTCCGTATCCGTGCGCCTCCATGGAGAAGCTCAGCGCGGTGTGGGCTCCGCGTGGCTGCGGCTTCAACTCAACGCCGTGGTAGAGATCGAAGTAGCGCATGCCCGGAGTGGCAGGAATGTCCATCTGCGGTCCGTCCGCGTCATAGCCGGTGCGGTTGACGATGGTCCAGACAGTCTCCTGCCCGAGCGGCCAGCGGCTGGCGTAGATGCCGTAGTTGTGCATGGGGTAGAGCGGCTCCCATGCGGGGCTGATGAGGAACGGCGCGATGGCTCGCTCGATGCTGGCCACGCGGCGGGTGGCCTCGGCGTCGCGGGGCGGAATGCCATTCCAGATGCCCCAGATGTTTTCCCAGCTTTCCCAGCCGATGCCATTGAAAAAGGCATACTGCAAATCGTCGGTCTTGTCGGTGTTCCAGCGGTCGCTGATGTTGACCATGTGGCGCGACTCCAGCCACTTGAAGCGGTCAACCATGGGAATGAAGGGAAAATTGTACTGGCCCCACGTCATCACATTCCAGGCGAGCGCTTCATCGCTTGGACTGTCTTCCGGTTCAAAGGCGAGAGGGTGGCCAATCTTTTCTGCGGCGAGGGAGAACTCAAGCGGCACGCCGTCCTGTGTGTCGCCATTGATACCATCCGCGCCGATTTGCTTCATGAGCGCGGCAAGCGCCTGCGGCCAGGGCTGATCCGGCTTGTCGGTGCCTTCGTCCCACATCATCATGGGAAATAGCACGCGGACGCCGCGGCGATGGAAGTCGGCGACCATCTGGCGGACGCCCTCAATGCCGCCGGGCATGGACTCGACCATCTCGAGCTGATTGCGGCTGTCCACGCCCATGTTGGGGTAGGTGGCCCAGACGAGCACGGCATCGATGCCGCCGTAGCGCTTTTCGAGGTCATTCAAATAGCGGTCAACGGTGTAACGGCGCGCGACAGGATCGTAGATGAAACGATCGTGCACCATCATCTGCGGCTGGATGAAGCTGCTCTGCGTCCATTGCAGCGCGGGCATTTCATACCGCGTGGGGTCAAACGCGACACGGATGCGGCGTTCAGAGCGCCAGTGCTGGATGTCGGCGAGCCAGTGCTCATGGATGTTGGGAGGGCAGATGATAGCGGGGCCTTCCCATGCGTGGTGCAGGTCCATGCAACGGGGCGGTGGGATCTGCTGACCCTCGGCGCGGTATGCCGTGTCCTGGGCGTGCGCGATGGTGGAGAGTGCAAGAACAATCAGAGCGGTGGCGATGAAGCGATGCATGCAAAGCGTCTCCGGGTAGCGATTCTCTCGTAGAGTAGCGCCTCATAGTTCAGGGAATGGCCGTGAGGTTCAGGGGTTGGCAGTCAGCATTGCGTCAACCTCCGCGCGCGATGGCATGGACGACTGCGCGCCGCGGCGCGTGACGGAGATGGCTGCGGCGGCGGAAGCAAAGCGGGCAGCCTGGACTGGCGTCCTTTCCTCCATCAGCGCAACGGCGAAGGCTCCGTTGAAACAATCGCCGGCAGCGACGGTGTCGATGGCGTGAACTGGAAAGGGCTGGATCCATACGGATTCTCGGGAGGCCGTGGCAACGTATGCGCCTTGAGCACCGCGCTTGAGGACAACGCCATGCACACCGCGTGCGAGAAGCTCTTGTGCGGACTGCTCGGCTGAAAGGTTTGCGCCGACGTAGAAGGCAGCCTCGGTCTCGTTCGGCGTGCACCAGGTGATGAGGGGCCAAACGGCATCCGGCAAGGGAGCCGCGGGTGCGGGGTCAAGCATGACCGGCACGCGAGCCTCGGCGCACCCTTCGAGGACGTGGAGTGTCGTTTCGATGGGCAATTCCAACTGGCAGAGAACCATGCCCGCTGATTGGATGATTGCGGCGTATTGATCGATGCAGGCGGCATCGACTTTGGCATTGGCGCCGGGGACGACGACGATGGCGTTTTCGCCGTTGTCTGCGACCGTGATGGGTGCGACGCCGGAAGGACCGCTGACGCGCTGGACGGCGGAGGCGTCCACGCCGGCGGATTGCAGATTGTTGAGCAGGGCAGTCGCGAAGACATCATCGCCGACTGCGCCGACCATTTGAACGGGATATCCGAGGCGGGCCACGCCGACAGCTTGATTCGCTCCCTTGCCGCCAGGCGTCGTGGTGAAGTCCGTACCGATGAGGGTCTGGCCGGGGCGCGGAATCGCCGGCGTGCGAGCCACGAGGTCCATGTTGATGCTGCCGACGACGACGATGGGCTTGCGGTGTGCGCTAGCGATCATCTCATCTCACCCTAAACCAGCGGGGCCAGAGCGACAGCTCCGAGACCCAGGAGAAAGAAGAGGAACATGAGCGTGAGGAGGGTCCACGCGGCGCGGGGAGCACCCGCAAACTCGCGCCAGACGAAGACGCCCCAGCAGGCAGAGATCATGGTGGCGCCCTGTCCGATGGAGTAAGAGACGGCAGGGCCTACGAGATGCGCGCCGGAGGCGACGAAGTTGGCGACCGCTCCAAGGCACCAGATGGCGCCGCCAAGGATTCCTGCGAGGTGCCAGCTGAAGGGGGCTGCAGCGTATCCCGCGGCGGCAACAGGTGGTTTGCCGTCGAGGGGCTTGGCCATGAGCAGAAGGTTGGCGGGGATGGTGGAGAGCAGGACGCCGATGGCAAAGAAGAACGCGATGGCATATGGGCCGGCTTCGGGCGGCGTGCTGAGAGATCGCGCGACTAGTGGGTAGAAGCTGCCCATCAGCAGGCCGGCGATGAGCGAGAGCAGAATGCCGCGCGTGGTGGCGGCAGGAGCTGAGGCTTCGCGGCGCCGGTAGGCTGCAGCGTCGAGCACGATGGCGACGGTGACGAGCGCAACGCCACCGAAGAGCAGCAGCGGGTTGGCCGCGGGGCTGACGAGATAGCTGGAGATCGCACCAACGACGAGCGCGAGGCCAATGCCGACCGGAAAGGCCACGGCGAGTCCGGCGACATCAATCGCGGCGACCAGCAGGAGATTGGCGACATTGAAGACCACCCCGCCCGCAGCGGCCCAAAGCATGGCGGAGTGCGGCGTGTGTGCGATGGCGGCCAGGAAGGGCAGGCCTGCGTGCCCCGCGCTCCCCGCTGTGAGGCCCAGCGCGATTGCGCCGAGCGCAAGGCCGAGTGCGTAGTCCCAGTAGAAGAGCTGAAAGCGGAAGCTGGGGCAGAGCTTGAGGGTGTTGGCCCACGAGCCCCAGCAAATCATGCTAAGGAGCATGAGCGCGAGGGTGGCCTGATAGGTTGCGGGGATCAGCATCGGCGTTGTTCCGAATTGGCGTTCATGGCAGGCATTGTGGCCAGCAGACTGGCAACCATAGCGTGTGGACCCGGTGAAACGCAAGACGACTCCGGAGCCGGGCCCGTGCTGTTATTGCTTGGCTGCCTTGATGGCAGCTGTAAGCGCGGGCACCACCTCGAAGAGATCGCCGACGATGCCGTAGTCGGCCACTTCAAAGATCGGAGCGTCGGGATCTCTGTTGATGGCGACGATGCACTGCGAGCCCTTCATACCGACGAGGTGCTGAATGGCGCCGGAGATGCCGATGGCGATGTAGACCTTCGGCGCGACCGTCTGGCCCGAGCTGCCGACCTGTCGCTCCATCGGGAGCCATCCGTTGTCGCAGATGGGGCGCGAGGCGGCGAGCTCCGCGCCCAGCGCGGCGGCGAGATCCTGGACCAGCGGCAGGTTGTCTGCCTCTTTGATGCCGCGCCCGACGCTGACGATGAGCTGTGCCGAACCCAGATCGACGGTCTGCGCGGCGGCGCGGAAAGGCAGCCCGGGACGGGTGCGAATCTGTGCGGCGTCGAGAGACGGCGCAAAGGACTCGACTGGCGCGTTGCCGCTTGTCACGCTGTCGGAGCGGAAGGCGCCGGACTGCACGGAAACGAAGCACGGACCGTTGCCATTGTGTCGGTAGGTTCCCGTGATGCGGCCCTGCATGAGTTGGCGCGTGAAGAGGGGGCCAGCGGCGATGCTGGTGACGTCGCCGATGAGCGTCTGACCAAGCCGCGCGGCGAGTGCGGGAGCAAAGTCGCGCACCTGGTAGGTGTGCGGGAAGACGATGAAGTCGGGCTGACGCACGCGGATCAGCTGCTCAAGGGCGTGGGTATAGCCGTCGCTGGTGTAGGTCTGCAGCAGTGCGTGATCCATGCGGATGACGCCGCTCACGGCCTTCGCCGCAACCTCAGCGGCAAGGGTGGCGGTGTCCGCGCCAACTACGACTGCGTGCACGGGCTCGCTGGCAATCGAGGAGAGCTGGATCGCGGCTGCGACTGCTTCCCAACTGATGCGGCCGATGCGGCCTTCGCGATCTTCAAGAACAACCAGAATGCCGCTCATAGCGCGCGCACCTCGAATTTAAGTTTTTCAACCAGGGCGGCAGCTGCTTCCTGGGCAGAGCCGGTGAGGATCTGTGTCGTCTTCTGCTTCTGCGGCAGGGCAATGCGTTCGAGCGATGCCGTAGCCTCGGACGGAACGGGGAGTTCAGCCGCAGTCACGCGGCGAACCTCCTTGGTCTTGGCGCGCTTGATGCCCATGAGAGTGGCGTAGCGCAGCTTGGTGCCGCCAGACTGGATGGTAAGCGCAGCGGGCAGCGGAAGTTCGATGTTCTGGAACCAGCCCTCTTCGAGTTCGCGCTTGACGGTGATGCCGGTGTCGGACTTTTCGACGTGAAGAATCAGAGATGAGTGCGGAAGATTGAGCAGCTCGGCGAGGATGACGCCGGTCTGGCCGTAACCAAGATCATCGGACTGTAGACCAGTGAGGATAAGGTCGGGATTTTCAGGCTGGATGGCGGCAGCAAGCAGGCGAGCCACGCCGAGTGCATCGCGATTGCCGAGATCGTCACAATCAATGTGAATGGCGCGATCGGCGCCCTTGGCCAGAGCTTCGCGAATCGTGGAGCCGGCGCGCTCCGGGCCTGCACTGAGGACGATGACTTCGCCGCCGTGCTGCTCCTTCAGTTGCAATGCCTCTTCGAGCGCATAGGCGTCGGATTCATTGAGCGCCCATTGAAGATCGGCTTCTTCGATCCATCGTCCGGCGGCGCCGATGCGCACCGGCGCGTCGCGTTCCGGCACCTGTTTAATGGCGACCACTATTTTCACGGTTCCTGTCTCCTGTGTGCATTATGAGGCGCTGGGTGCATCCTGCTGCGGCAGCGCGCGTGCGGTGAGTTGAGCGATGTCGAGCAGTTGCGGTGCGGCATCACTGGAAGATGCGAGCGCATCGCGGAACATGGAGTTGCAGAAGGGACATGCTGTGCCGATGGTCTTTGCGCCGGTTGCGACCAGCTCTTTGGCGCGCACGTGGCTGACGCGCTCGCCGGTCTCTTCACCCAGAAAGGCGAGTCCACCGCCCGCGCCGCAACAGAAGCTGCGTTCGCCGTGGCGCTCGGCTTCCAGCAGTTGGCCGGAGTGAGAGACGACCGAGCGAGGCTCCTCATAGACATTGCGATAGCGGCCCAGGTAGCAGGGGTCATGATAAACAATGGTCTCCTGCTGCGAGGGCCGGGGCAGGCGGCTGAGATGGCGCGCCATGAATTCGCTGTGGTGCTCGACTTCGGGCGGCGTGCCGTATTCCTTCCAGTCTTCCTGGATGGTGCGCACGCAATGGGGACAGATGGTGACGATCTTCTTCACCTTGTTTTGAGCGAGCGCTTCAAGATTCGACTCAGCGAGTTGCTGGAAGAGCAGATCGTTGCCGAGACGCCGCACGGGATCACCGGTGCATTTCTCTTTGCGCAGGACGCCGAAGCTCGTGCCGAGAAACCGCATGACACGCGCGAAGTCGGCGACGATCTCGCGGCCTTTGGGATCGTAGCCCCCCATGCAGCCAAGCCACAGGCAGTACTCCTGTGTGCCGTCGAAGATGGGAAACTGCTGCTTCTGGATGAACTTGTCGCGTTCGCTCGCCTGCATGCCGAGAGCATTGGAGCCGCGTTCGAGGCTGAGAAAGAGCTTGGCGCCATGATCGTCTTCCCACGTGCCGGTGTTGACCGCGCCGCGGCGCAGGCCGACGAGGATGGGCAGATGCTCAATGCCGACAGGGCACTGGAACTCGCAGGAGCCGCAGGTGGTGCATTGAAAGGGCGCAATGGGCGGGTTGTGCTTGCCGAGCAGCGGTTCGGAGGAGGCGGGACCGAACTCGTTGAGGTAGCCGCGCAGTCCAAGGATGATTTCTTTGGGGTTGAGTGTCTTGCCGGTATTGGCTGCGGGGCAGTGTTCCGTGCAGCGGCCGCACTCGACACAGGAGTAGGCCTGCAAGCTCACGAGGCGCGTGAGATCCGTGCCGGCGACGAGGCCAAAGTCTTCATCGCCTGCGAGCGGCGGGATGCGACTGAAGCTGCCGCGTGAGAGGAAGACCGTGGCAGGGCTGAGCACCAGATGGAGATGCTTGGTGTGGGGAATGATGGGCAGGAAGACCAGCAGCGTCAGAGTGTGCAGCCACCAGAGGATGGTGATCGTCTGGCTTCCAGCGGGCACAAAGAAAGCGGCCAGGTAGGTGACCATCAGGAAAAAGATCAGGAAGGCGATGAAGCCGGATTCCCAGGAGAGCTTTGCGCCGAGCCAGCGCGGGCGCACCAGAAATCGGCGAACGAAGAGGCCGAGGATGCCGATGGCGCAGGCAAAGGCAAAGACTGCGGCGAAGAAAAAGTAGAAGCGCCCGAAGAAGCCTTCCGGCGACAGAAAGCCAACGCCGAGGCCGACGGCGCAATGGTTCAGCGTGACGAGGGCGAAGGCGCAGAATCCCCAGAAGACAAATGCGTGCGCGAGACCCGGCAGCGGGCGCTGGCGAATGACCTTGGATTGACAGAGAACCTCTGATACGAAGTCCCAGACGCGGCGGCCGACCGGCGCGAGGCGGAAATCGGCATCCTTTTTCGACTGAAGGATGCGGCGGAAGATGGGGCCGAATCTACGCCAGAAGAGGGAGCCGGAAGCGATAGCGAGAGCGGCAAAAAGAAATCGTTCCACGAGCGGGAACGCTGCCGGTTCAGCCAGAGTGAAAGGCGTCTGCACCATACTCGAACACCCAACGATACACGATTCGGCGGTGGGACGTCGTGCGGATGGCGGACGCGATCGGTGTGACCGGGATCACCGGCTGCGATACGAATTGGCGCTACGCTACTGGACTGCAGGCGATTCGGGTCGGCTGCGAAAGATAGCCGCGCACCGTCATCAAGCCGTCTGCGAAGGACCGTGAGGGAGCGGTCGAGCGATGACCGAACACTGCGCGAAGTGCAATACCGAGCTTTCGGCCCCGTGGAAGTTCTGCCCGATGTGCGGCGCGCCGAATGCGCAACCGGAAACCGTGCAAACTGAACCGATGGAGGCTGAAAAGCCGCCCGCTGAGGGCGCATTCAGCGGTCTGCTGTTTGGCTTGATTGTGACGCCGATGCTGCTGATTGTCGGCACATTGCTGTGCCTGACCGGACTGGGAGCGCTGCTGGGAATCCCCATGATTGTGGCGGGAATTCTGGCTCCGTTGATTGGGCCGATGATTGGGATGCGGACCCACAGTGGAAAGTGTCCGTACTGCGGCGCGGCGCTGAGCAACGTCGAGAGCGCGCACGGAGCAACCTGCCCGGTGTGTAACCACTCGATCGCCGTGAAGCACGGCATGATTGTGCGCGCGGCCTGAACTGGCGGGATGAATTTGGGGCGCGAGATGGGCCGGGGTGCGCGCTTGAGGCTAGTTTTTCTGATTGTTCAGATTGCTATCGGTCCTTCATTTGCCTATCGTAAGAGGCTGATGTTTCAGTGTTTAGATGGGCTCCCAGATAAAAACGAGGCGATGGTAGAATCGAGACGTGCCTGATTTCCACCCGGACGTTACCCTCAGGAATTGCCTGAAAATCGAATATCGATGGAAGAGTCGACCAGAGGCTGCGATTGCGAGAAAGCTGCTGATGCAATCGATCTGCTGGTGTTTCCTTTTCCTGACTGGGAGCGGCGTGCTGGTCTATGGGGCCTCCAGCCCCAACGTGCGCAGCAGCGGGAACGCGACAGCTCTCACAGCGGACGCGAGTACCTCGGAACCGGCAGATCCCCCGACGCCTTCTGGAATCATGGTGGTCCCGCGGAAAAGCCACACCGTGATTCCGCGGCTCGACGACAGTCCGAAGCTGAGTGACTTTCTGGCATCGCCGCTGGGGTCGAGTGCTGCCGGGAAGATGCTTCGCGTCTCGAATTTCATTCAGCGGTTTCCCGACGATGGAAGCCGGGCGACGTATGTGACCACCGCGTATCTGGGGTATACGCACGAAGATCTGTATGTCGTGTTTGTCTGCAAGGATAAAGAGCCAAAACTCGTCCGGTCTCATCTGCTGGCCAGGGACAATCTAGCCGACGACGACAATGTGGAGGTGATGCTGGATACCTTCCACGACCAGCGGCGCGCCTTTGTTTTTGAGACCAATGCGCTGGGCATCCAGGCCGATGCCATGTACAGCGAGCAGACGGGCTACGACTATTCGTTTGATACTGTGTGGGACAGCTGGGGACGCCGGACCCCGTGGGGATACGTGGTTCTCATGCGCATTCCGTTTGCGAGTCTCTACTTTAAAAAGGCTGATCCAGGGCAGATGCGGACCTGGGGCATCATTCTGATTCGGGGAGTCTCGCACCTGAATGAGTCCGACTACTGGCCGCGAAGCAACCACAACATTGCCGGACGCCTGACGCAGGATATGGAAGTCGAGGGTTTTCGCGATGTGGAGCGCGGACAGAACCTTCAGTTTGAGCCGTACTCAC